>CAYNMO010000046.1:0-2105 GCA_964398155.1 uncultured Actinomycetota bacterium
TGAAAACTGGGATGGTTCCGGATATCCGGAAGGGCTGGCAAGAGAAGAAATACCGCTGCTCTCCCGTGTTGTAGCAATTACGGATTCTTATGATGTCATGACCAGCGCAAGGACATATAAGACTGCAATGAGCGAAAAGGATGCAGTCAGAGAGCTAAAGAGATGTGCAGGAACTCAGTTCGATCCGGTGCTGGTTGAAAAACTTATAGAAGTACTTGTTGAGCAAGGGAAATAAATTAAAGTTATTCGCCTTCCTCACGCTTCCAGCTAAAAAAATTGCAATTCACAAAAGAGCTGCCTGCCTTTTGTGAATTGCACCTGTTTTTATCAGTTCCCAGTGAATAACTCAGTTTTTTATTGCTTAGAAGGTGACCAAATAATAACCTAAAAATATTACTAATCCTCAATATCTTCGAAATCTTTTTTGGTTTTTGCGGCAAAAGCCTTAATGTCAAAATTCTCCACAAAATTACTGACTTCTGGCGAAAGTATGTTTTTGTCTTTTAGCATTCTGGCGATATTTTTTAAGCCGACTTTATTTATAATGTAGCCTATAGCCCCGCCAATAACTGCCCCTCCTGCTATATATGCAACTATTTTGGGGTCAACTTTTTTGCATTTTTCTTTGTTTTCAGACATTCAGGCCTCCAGAAAGTAAATAGAAATTAAAATATTGTTAAAAAGGTATATTATTATATTCAAGCTCTGTATTTTATTTTTAACGATTATTATATATTTAATTAAATATTATTACAAAATTTATAGGTTTTAATATGAGTACACAGCCTGTAATTTAGTTTTATTTTTGTTACAATAATTTGATTTAACCAGATCATCAAAATTTTATTTAATTAAGCCAAGCTTTTATGGAAAAAAATATTTCTAAAAATTTGTTTCCCTTAACAACCTGGGTAAATGGTTTTGAATCTTCAGTGCCTGGATTGTCCCACAAAACTTTTTTCAGCAAATCAATGAAAAGAGAAATAGGGTATGGTGTTTATATTCCCAAAAATTATGGACTTGGTTCAGACATTGTTCCCCGTGCCCGGAAGAGCCTCCCTGTAATTTACTGGCTGCATGGTAAAGGGGGAAATGAATCTACAGGATTTAATTTAAAAATTCCAAAATTTTTTCATAACGCCATAGAAGAAGGCATGGTTAATCCAGCTATCATGGTTTTCCCCAATTGTGGAAATTTCTCAATGTTCTGTGATTCTTATGACAATTCAATAATGGGAGAGTCAATATTGATAAAAGAACTTATCCCGCTTATCGATTCAACTTATAAAACAATAGATTCAGGTATGGGACGAGCTATTGAGGGTTTTTCAATGGGAGGATTTGGCGCCCTAAAGATTGCATTTAAGCATCCCGGATTTTTCTCATCAGTAGCTGCATTTGCAGGTTCTTTCCATGACCTGGAAAGCCTCAAGGCTGACAGGGCTGAGGTTTTTAAGGTCATGTTTTCCAGTAACTCCGCGTATTTTCAGCAAAATAGTCCATATGTGCTGGCTGAAATGAACCTGGAATCAATAAAGAGTAATTTAAAATTAAAATTTGTAAACGGTTCACTGGATTTTACCCTCAAAAACAATTACAAATTAAATACTCGTCTTGACAATCTGGGAATTAAATATGAATTTAAGCTGTTTGAGGGCTTTAAACATATTCCTGGGCCGTATTATGAAGCTGAAGGATTAACAGGGTTTAAGTTTCACTCAGATAATTTTAGTTATAATTTAAATTGCACCTGATCAATTACAAAAAGTAATAAAGGAATATTAATGAAGCAGTACAAATATTTTGACATAATAATGGGTCTTTTTGTAGCAGTCCTACTTATATCAAATATTGCCTCAACCAAAATTGTCGGGATATGGAAATTTACTTTCGACGGAGGGACAATCCTTTTTCCTCTGTCCTATATTTTTGGAGATATTCTGACAGAGGTTTATGGTTATCGGAAAGCCAGAAAAGCAATATGGATTGGATTTTTCTGTGCTTTTTTAATGGCACTGGTATTGTGGATAATAGGAATATTAAAGCCTGCCGAGGGGTGGGATTTGCAGAATTCCTATATGGCAATACTTGGCCAGGCACCAAGA
>CAYNMO010000046.1:2115-13451 GCA_964398155.1 uncultured Actinomycetota bacterium
GGCGCTTCTCTTGCCGCTTATTTTGCCGGCGAATTTATTAATTCTTTTATTCTTGCAAAGATGAAAATAGCCACAAAGGGCAGATGGCTCTGGACAAGGACCATAGGTTCAACGATTGCAGGAGAGATGATTGACACACTGCTGTTTTGTTTTATAGCTTTTTACGGCACTTATTCATTCAGACTGCTGATTGCCATAATACTGTCCAACTATATTTTTAAGGTCGGGCTTGAAGTTATTCTGACGCCGGTAACTTATAAAATAGTGGGATTTCTAAAACGCAGGGAAAACGAAGATTATTACGACTATAAGACCAATTTCAATCCTTTTAAATAAATATTAAATATATTCCAATCAATTACCATAGAGGGTTTATCAGTCAGGCTTTGTACTCTGATGAAATGTATTATTTAAGGCAATCCAGGTTAATATTTTCATCATCATCATTCCAGGCACTTCCTTGATTTATTTCAAGGCCTGTAGTAAAAAGATTATACAGAATATATAAAAAAGATAAAATATATGAGTAAAATAAAACAAGCCCAATTACTTTAAGGTAATACTTAAATTGCCTTAAAATTAAAGTGAGCATAAAAAAATTAAAGAACAGGAGCAGGTTTTATAATGGATTCCATAAAAAATGGCAGCAATACCATCAATATTAATGATATAAAAAACAATGTCACCAATGGCAATAATACTAAAAGCAATGGGTCAGCCGGCAGGAAAATTGTAATTATTGGAGGAATATCTGCCGGAACATCTGCGGCAGCCAAAGCCAGAAGGTTTTCGGAAGAGGCAGAAATTGTAATTTATGAAAAATACAAATATATTTCTTATGCAACATGCGGTCTTCCCTATTATGTGTCCGAAAAAATATCTCAGTCTGACGACCTTCTTGTTAATACAGCAAGCCAGTTTGAGCACAGATTTAATCTTAAAGTCAATGTTATGAGTGAAGTTATAAAAATAGACCCCGCGTCAAAAAGCATTACAATAAAAAATCTGGAGAGTGGGGATGTATTTAGTGATAATTATGACAGGCTTATTATTGCAACCGGGACTGCTCCCCTGAGTTTTAACCAGGAGCTTCTCTCTTTTAAAAATGTTTTCTCACTAAGGACTGTTGATGATGCACTTCAGTTAAAAAAGTATATGGACTCAGCACCGATAGCTCAAAAGTCAGACACGGTGAATGCCGTTATTGTGGGCGGGGGATATATAGGTCTTGAGCTTTTAGAGGCCTTTCTTGCAAAAAATTACAAGGTTACAATAATTGAAAAATTTGGCCAGATACTTCCTGTTTTTGATAAAGAAATTATCGAATATATTGAAAATTATCTGGGGGACAAAAAAGTAACCATTTTAAAAGAAGAAGAGATCAAAGAAACACAAAAAGATGATGATATTTTGACCAGGATAATTACTTCGAAAGGCACTGTCATTGCTGCAGACATAGTGGTTTTAAGCATAGGAGCCAGATCCGAGACAAAATTGGCCGCCGACTGCGGTATTACTATCGGCGGGTCCGGGGCAATAGAAGTAAACGAATTTTTAGAGACAAACATAACAGATATTTATGCCGCAGGAGACTGCTGTGAATGCAAAGACTTTACAAATAACAAAAAGCAGTCCTTTAATCTTGCATCAATAGCAAATATTCAGGGCAGATGTGCCGGATATAATGCCGCAGGAGGCAGAAGTGCATATATTGATGCAATACCGACATCGATAATAAAAATTCTTGACATTGTAATCGGCAAAACTGGAATGACGCTGAGGGAAGCAAAAAAATCAGGATTTAATGCTAAAAAAATAGAACTTCATTCATTAAATCATGCCGGCTATTATCCCGGAGCATCCATGATGCACATGATTCTTGTTTATGATGAAGCTACCTGGGCAATACTTGGCTTTCAGGCAGTCGGCAGAGAAGGCATAGATAAAAAAACAGATGTCATGTCTGTTGCGATAAGAGCAAAGATGAAAGTCTGGGAGCTTTTAACTCTAAATATGTCTTATCAGCCTGCATTTGGCTCTGCCAAAGATCCATTAAATATGCTTGGAATGATTGGAGAAAATATTTATAAAGGTGAATTTAAATTAATAGATGTTGAAGAGTTAAGGGAAAATATTGCAGACACCAGTGAAAATCTTACTGTGCTGGACGTGAGATCCACAAGAGAATACAGCATGGGTCATATAGAAACAGCCATTAATATTCCCGTGGATGAATTAAGGGAAAATATTGATAAATTAGATAAAAAATCACCCATCGTGGTTTATTGCAGAACAAGCTACAGAAGCTATCTTGCCTACAGAATACTTGTAAATAAAGGATTTGAAAATGTGAGAAATTTAAACGGCTCTTATCTAAGCTGGGCCAGGAAAATCTAAAAAAGCTAAAAGGGGACAGTCCCCTTTTAAGCACGGTTTTAGCTATTTATCTTTAACAGGAAGACGTTTATCTTTTAATAAGCAGTGCCTTAATTACAAATTTTTTTTAAAACATATTGTAAAAGACTGGCCAATTAAATATAATGAATAAGTTTTAGCTAAGATTATCGGTTAAAAGGATTGTTACAAAAATTAACTTTTTTTATTTTAAATTATGAGAAATGAAATATTATTATTTTGTATAGTTTTTGTTCCTGTAATCGGCTCATTTGTCCTGCCGGCTATCGGCAAGTTTTCAAAACTGGCCAGGAATATTCTTGCACTGGTTCTGGTGCTGATACCTGTTATACTTTTATTTATCCTTCTTCCGGAAATTTTATCTGGAAATACCATTACAATTAATTATCCTTTAATACCGGGAATAAGTTTTATCCTTCATGCTGATATGCTGGCAATATTTATGGCAATTGCGGCATCGTTTATTGGCGCAGTAATAGTTTTATATTCTTTTGGTTATATAAGCCACTACGAAAATCAGAATGAGTATTACATGATGGTAGTTTTGTTCCTCGGTTCAATGATGGGACTTGTATTTTCAGGCAATCTTATTTTCCTGTTTCTGTTTTGGGAAATTACGACAATAGTATGCTGGCGTTTGATAGGATTTTTCAGAGAAAAATTTCAGATTATACGAGCAGACAAGGCATTTTTAATTACAGTTTTTGGTGCTTTGATAATGCTTGTCGGATTTGTTATCCTTTATATTCAAACAGGTTCTTTTGACCTTTTGGTTATAAAAAATACATTAAATGGCAATCCTGTATCAAATATTGTTGTAATTCTGATTTTATTTGGGATATTCTCAAAATCGGCAACACTGCCTTTTCATACCTGGCTTCCCGATGCCGGCATAGCGCCTTCACCTGTAACTGCACTGCTTCATGCCGCAGTACTGGTTAAAATCGGAGTATATGTTTTCGCCCGTGTATTTATCTCAACTCTTACGCTTGGTGAAATATGGCATACAGCTGTTCCCATCATAGCGGGTGTAAGCATGCTTGTTTCAGCCGGGGCGGCTTTTGTGGAGACAGATTTGAAGCGTATACTGGCATATTCAACAATCAGTCAGATTAGTTTTATTTTTCTTGGGCTTGCAACGGGCAACGAAATAGGTATTGCAGGCGGTCTTCTATATATTCTTATGCATGGTCTGGCAAAAGGCGGTTTGTTCCTCTGCGCAGGCATAGTTGAGCAGAACACAGGAACCAAAGACATCAAAAAGCTGGGCGGCCTTATAAAAATCATGCCGGTGACAGCGATAGCATTTTTATTCTGCGCATTTTCAGTTATGGGCATACCACCATTTGGTGGATTTTTCAGCAAATATCTGGTTATTACTGGTGCAATCAACAATGGACAGTTAGCAATTGCCTTTACTTTTTTGGCAGGAGCAATTCTTACAATATTATATCTTTTAAGAGTTTTCACGATGGTATTTCTTGGTGATTTAAAAATTGGTATAGTAAAAGAAAAATCGGGGACTATGGTGTCCAGCGCAGCATTGCTTGCAGTGCTCTCGCTTTTAGGAGGTATTTTTATAAAATATCCTTCTGATTTTGTAGTATTAACAGTTCAGCAGATGTTGGGGATAATAAAATGATTAATTTGATTTATATATTAATATTACTGCCTTTTTTAGCCGGCTTGTTAATTTTTGCCATGCCAAAGTCAATCCGCAAAATTACCGGATTCTTTACATTGCTTATAACACTGGCAGGTCTTGTTATCGCCATCCTGCTGTTTAAAAAAGACCTGATGTATTCAGTTCCATGGGCTGGTTTTGGTATAGAATTCTCTATAAGACTGGATAATTTTAGCAGTTTCATCATTCTTGCTGTTGCTGCATTTTGCTTTCTGATCACGCTTTATTCTATAACTTTTATGAAAGAAAAGAATAATTCCACTCAATTTTTTGCATACCTGCTTATTTCACTTGCCATGACAACCGGTGCGGTTCTTGCCAATAATCTTGTCATGATGCTGTTTTTCTGGGAAGGTCTGCTGGTTACATTATTTGCAATGATAGTGATAGGCAATAAAGGTGCATTTAAGACGGCAGTCAAAGCTCTTGTTCTGGTTGGTATTTCTGACTTGTGTCTTATGGTTGGCATAGGTCTTACCGGACACCTGGCAGGAACATTAACTATGTCTGACATTAATCTTAATATGGCTTCACTCGGCGGACTTGCATTTATATTCTTGATGATAGGCGCAATTTCCAAAGCCGGCTCCATGCCGTTTCACAGCTGGATTCCTGATGCCGCAGTAGACACACATCTTCCCTTTATGGCACTTTTTCCGGCAGCACTTGAAAAACTGCTTGGAATATATTTTCTTGCCAGAATTTCACTTGAAATGTTCAAGCTCAGGCCTGATTCATGGGTATCCACCACAATGATGATAACAGGCGCAGTAACAATTATATTTGCCGTTATTATGTCTTTGATACAAAAAGATTATATAAGACTTTTGTCTTATCATGCGATAAGCCAGGTCGGTTATATGATTCTCGGTATTGGCACAGCTACACCTGCAGGTATAGTTGGCGGATTATTTCATATGATTAATCACGCCATGTATAAAAGCGCTCTGTTCCTTACGGGAGGCGCCATAGAAAAACAGACTGGAACTACAGATTTAAAAAAACTCGGAGGTATTGGTTCAAGGATGCCCATTACTTTTGGTGTTTTCATTGTTGCGGCAGCATCTATTTCAGGTGTTCCTCCGTTTAACGGCTTCTTTTCCAAAGAATTGATTTATGATGGTGCGCTTGAAAGAGGACTTATATTTTACATCATAGCAGTTCTTGGTTCGTTCTTTACTGCAGCATCTTTTTTAAAGCTGGGGCATTCTGTCTATCTCGGCAAAATAAAGGATGAAAACAAGAAAGTGAAAGAAGCGCCGGTAACAATGCTCATTCCAATGGTTGTTATTGCTCTTGTATGTATTTTCTTTGGCGTATACAATCAGTGGCCGCTAAATAATATAATCCAGCCTATTGTTGGTGAGCATATACTGGAAGGTCATAATTATGCAGGGTTTCCAACTAATATCTTAATCGTTGTGATCACAATAGTGGTTTTAATCGCTGCATTATTGAATCATCTGTATGGGGTTAAAAAATCAGGGAGCGGACTGGGCGCAGTTGATCATATACACCATGCCCCCGGTTTGTCTTTTATCTATGATAAAGCGGAAAAAAGATATTTTGATCCTTACAATATAGTAACAAAATTTGTAGGGTTCATCTCAATAGGATTATTTAAACTGGACAGAGCAGTTAACTGGTTTTACGATGTTTTTATTGTAAAAGCAACATATTTTTTCACCGGGCTTATAAAGAAACTCCATAATGGCAATTATGCAACTTATCTTTCATGGTCACTTGCTGGAACTGTTATTATAATAATATTTATAGTTTTGCGTTAAAGGGGATTGGTAATTAGGTATGCTGGCATTATTTATATTGATACCATTAATTAGTGTAATAATATTAAATCTGACTCGCTTTGATTTTATTAAAAAAATAGCGTGCTGGTTTGGCCTGCTTTTGACACTGGTGCAGATTGGTTTCGTTCTTTTTGTTCCATTAGATTTATTAATCAGCAAGGCAGGATTTTTTGGAAGATATTTTTCTTTTAATCTTGCAGCTGACAGCTTGTCCAAGATTATGCTTCTAACAATAGGTATTGTTGTTTTTACTGCTATTTTGATTGGCCAGTTTACTTATTCTGATGAAACCAAGAGATTTAATTTTTTAAATTTGATTTTGCTTGTACTGGCCGGCATGAACGGTCTTGTAATGGTAACGGATGTATTTTCATTATATGTGTTTATCGAAATTGTTGCTGTCGCTTCTTTTATACTGATCCTGACATACAAAGATAAATTAGCTTTGGAAAGTGCATTCAAATACATTGTCCTTTCAATAGCAGCGACATTGTTTATATTATTATCAATTGCTATTTTTCTGCTAATTTCGGGCGATACTTCTTTTGTGTCCATAAGCAATGCTATTAAAAATCCAGAGAATAATACACTTGTTATGATCGCAGTCTGTCTTTTTCTCTGCGGTGCGTTCACCAAAGGTGGACTTGTTCCATTTCACGGCTGGCTGCCGGATGCACACTCTTCAGCACCAAGCAGTGTTTCAATTCTGCTGTCAGGTGTTGTAATTAAAGTTACAGGTTTATACCCGTTAATAAGAATAATGAATATAACCGGTGGTGGAACTGAACCGATAAAACAGATACTGATGGTTATTGGTGCAGTTTCAATTGTTGTCGGCGCACTTGGCGCACTAGGCCAAAACGATATCAAGAGAATGCTTGCTTTTTCAAGTGTCAGCCAGGTGGGTTATATTGTACTTGCTATAGGCACCGGTACGGCTCTCGGTGTTGCCGCCGCCGTATTTCACATATTTAATCACGCAATTTTTAAATCCCAGTTGTTTGCCAATGCAGCAGCTGTAGAGAAACAAACCGGCACAAGGGATATGGACAAATTAGGCGGCCTGGCATCTAAAATGCCTGTTACCGGCGGAACTTCCATAGTAGCCATGCTTTCAATTTCCGGAATACCGCCATTATCAGGATTCTGGAGCAAATTATTAATAATTATCGCACTTTGGCAGGGCGCACACTATACATATGCATTTATTGCAGTAATAGCAAGCGTAATAACACTCGCATATTTTTTGTCATTTCAAAGAAGAGTGTTTTTTGGGAAGTTAACCATGGGGCTGGAAAATATTAAAGAAGCAAAATTTGGGTTACTGCTTCCTGCAATTATACTGGCACTGCTGACATTATTAATTGGGTTGTTCTTTCCTTTGATATTTAATAAACTGATCTTACCGATAGAAAGTCTTTTTAAATGGTAATGAAAATGTCTGATAAACTCTCAATTTTAGGATTTTATATATTGACAGAAGCTTTTGGAGGAATATTTTGAGTCTTATTTTGATCGTTCTTATAATTTTAATAGTAACTGCGATGATGGTCGTTTTTTCGTCCAAACTAATCATTGGTGCCATAAGCCTTGCGCTCACTAGCATTATGATAACAATTCTGATGTTTCAGTTAAATTCACCGCTCGCTGCTGTTTTTGAGCTTTCAATTTGCGCCGGTCTTATTACTGTAATATTTATAACAACTATTAGTTTTGTCAAGCCCGCCACCGAAGAAGAGCTCATAGTATCCAGGAAGAGACGACTTAAAAAGTATATATATCTGCCGGTGCTTGTTGCAATAGCAGGCTATCTTGTATCTCTGGCAATCAGGCCGCTTAGCTTGAAGCTCCCGGAAATAATTCAGGAAACCAATGTAAGAAATGTATTGTGGAATTTAAGGCAGGTTGATTTGCTGGGACAGGCAATTGTACTATTGATAGGCGTATTTGGTATAGTTGTATTATTTAAAGAAGGGCGAAAAAAATGAGTACTCCCAACATGGAAGTATTGAAAATTTTCATTCCATTTATAGTAATGCTTATCATAATAGGTTTTTATTATGTTCTTATGACAAAAAACCTGATAAGGATATTGCTTGGGTTGGAAATTATAACAAAAGCAGCAATACTTGCAATTATTGTTGCAGGATATGTAACAAATAATATGGCTATGGCACAGTCTCTGGTTATAATTATTATAATAATTGAGGTTTTTGTAATTGCAGTTGCTGCCGGAGTTATTATACACATATATAAACAAACAGGTTCTGTTGATGTCCGTAATATCAGGAATCTAAAAGGATAAAGATTGATTATGAATAATATATTATTATTGCCGCCAACTATATTTGTAATAATTTTGGCAGTAAGTTTTATAGTATCTCTGGGGTTTTCCAAACTGGCAATAAAGGGGCACGCCTCTCCAGGTAAAAACAAGCAATATGCCTGCGGTGAAGACATACCGGTTGCGCAATTGAAACCTGATTACACACAGTTTTTCCCATTTGCAATATTTTTTACCATTATGCATGTAGTAGCGCTTATTTCTACTACCATACCGAAAGAATTCAGTTCAGGGTATATAATAGCAGCGGTTTATATTGCATGTGCACTTGTTGGATTATTGATATTATTTAGGAGATAAAATATGGCTGTTATTGAAAGAATAGTGAATTGGGCGAGAATAAAATCGCCATGGATCATACATTTTAATTCCGGAGCCTGTAATGGCTGTGATATTGAAATACTTGCGGCGTTAACTCCAAAGTTTGACCTGGAGCGTTTTGGTATAATCCTTAAGGGTACGCCAAGACACGCAGATGTTCTTATGTGTTCAGGGCCTGTCACGCGACAAACCAAAGACAGGCTGATAAGGATTTATGAACAAATGCCTGAACCTAAATTTGTCGTTGCTGTTGGTACATGTGCATGCTCAGGCGGTGTTTTTGACGGATGCTATAATGTATTGGGAGGAATAGATACAGTTATACCGGTATCAGCTTATATTCCAGGCTGCACTGCAAGTCCCCATGCAATTATAGACGGTGTCGCAAAATTGTTAGGCAGCTTGAAAAAAAAATAGCTTAAAAAAGGAAGTTAGTTATGATTATAGAAGAAGAAATTCAGCAGAAGCTGATAAAAAATTATAATTTTCTGGAAGAAAAAATAAGAATACCCAGAGCAAGGCGTATTTATTTTGAGTTTCCAGCAGATAAATTTGAAGGGTTACTTGAATTTCTAATGAAAGAAATTCTATGTAATATGCTCTGCACCATGACAGGGCTTGACGCGGGCGATACTATTGAGGTCATTTATCATTTTGCAAGAAAAGACGGCATTATCGTCAATGTAAAGATAAGTGTTCCAAAAGATAATCCAAAAATAAAAACAATCTCTAATTATTTTCCTTCAGCTGAATATTATGAACGGGAAGTAATTGACTTGCTTGGTGCTGAAGTTGAAGGTCTTCCCGAAGGCTCAAGATATCCTTTGCCTGATGGCTGGCCAGATGGACAATATCCATTAAGAAAAGACTGGAAATCCGATGTATTGGAAAAGGAGAACAAATAATGGACAGAGTAATAATTCCTATCGGTCCTCAGCATCCTGCACTTAAAGAACCCGAAAGTTTCAGGGTAACATTAGAAGGCGAAAAGATAGTTGATGTCAGCCTTAGGCTGGGTTATAACCACCGCGGCATTGAAAAGGCATGCGAATCAAGAACATTCATGCAGAACATATATCTCATTGAACGTGTTTGCGGCATATGCTCTCATTCACATTCCACCTGCTATATTCAGGCAGTAGAAGATCTGGCTGGAACAGAGGTCCCCAAACGGGCACTATATATTCGTACACTTGTTGGGGAACTTGAAAGAGTGCACAGTCATCTGCTATGGCTGGGCGTTGCAGGCCATGAAATTGGTTTTGATACTTTGTTTATGTATAGCTGGCGAGACCGTGAAATTGTAATGGATCTTCTTGCAAAACTTACAGGCAATCGCGTCAACTATGGCATTAATACAATTGGAGGAGTAAGGCGGGATATTTCAAAAGAGGAATCAGAGGAAATTTTAAAGGCCGTTGACATACTTGAAGAAAGAACAAAATATTATATTGAGGTTGCAACTCAGGAAGTAACTCTTATTAACAGGTTGTCCAATGTCGGTAAACTTTCGCGTGCCGATGTAGAATTATTGGGTGCTGTCGGCCCTGTTGCACGTGCTTCAGGTGTTGACATGGACACCAGACGCGATGATCCTTATGCAGCATACAGCGAGGTTTCCTTTAAGGTAATTACAGCCGACAATGAAGATGTTTATGGGCGTACTCTTGTGCGGGTCGGCGAACTCATGGAAAGTTACAGTATCATACGACAGGTGTTAAAAAATATGCCTGATGGTCCTATTACCGTCAGAGTTCCAAGAAAAATACCGGCAGGTGAAGCAATCAGCCGATACGAAGCACCCAGAGGCGAAGATGTTCATTTTGTAAAATCCAACGGATCCGACACACCTGAAAGGGTTAAATTAAGAGCACCAACACTGGCGAATATAAAAGCTGTTTTAAAGATGCTTAAAAATTATAATCTTGCTGACCTTCCGATTATTATTGCAGCAATAGATCCGTGCTTTTCCTGTACTGACAGAACGATATCAATAAAAAAGTTAGATACTGGAAGTACAGAGATTGTGGATTGGAAATCTCTAAGAGAATACAGTATTGAATGGTATAAAAAAAGGGGTATAAGATTTTAAATGGTAAATTCACTTGTTTATATTTTAATTTTTCCCGGATTTTTGTTTTTAGGTATAGCAGGAATGTTTTTTGAGTATATTGACAGGAAATTATATGCCAAATTCCAGAACAGGGTCGGACCACCATGGTTTCAGCCATTTGCCGATTTTGTAAAATTGCTTGCCAAAGAAAACATTATCCCCGAAAAAGCGGAAAGGAAAATGTTTCAGGTACTGCCATTTTTTGCCATGGCTGCAATAGTTACCTCTTTTATGTATGTGCCTGTTTGGGGGACTCACGCATTATTTTCTTTTAACGGTGATGTTATTGTGGTTTTATATTTATTATCAATACCAACATTAACATTTTTTCTTGCCGGCTATTCTTCACAGTCTTTGTTTTCAATGATAGGTGCCGTTCGTACTTTAACACAGTTTTTTGCTTATGAAGTTCCGCTGTTTCTTACGATTTTATCTGCAGCGCTTCTTGCAGGCACATGGTCTTTAAGCGAGATGAGTGTATTTTATAATCAGCATCACTGGTTATGGCTGGCTAATCTGCTGGGTTTTGGGATATCAATAATTGCACTACTGGGCAAATTGGAAAAAGTACCATTTGACATACCAGAGGCAGAAACTGAAGTAGTAGGTGGAACTTTCACTGAATATAGCGGCAAACTGCTTGCATTTTTC
>CAYNMO010000047.1:0-13439 GCA_964398155.1 uncultured Actinomycetota bacterium
AAAAAGTTTTTGAAATAAATAAAAAAAATAAAAATATTATTTATAGTTTTAAAGATAAATCGATTATAATAACTATTTTAAACAACAGTATAAAAATGGATGTTATTTATAGTATTATAAATGATATAATTAGTGCAGTTTGAGCATGAATTATCTTATTTATAGTCCATAGGCTTAAATTAACAGTAATTTTAATTTATAGACATGAGAAGAATAAAGTTGAAAAGGAAAAGTTTTTTATTTATTAGCATCGCAATAATTTCAATAATGTTATTTTCATTAACATCATGCAGCACATCTCTGGCAACTATCAATGGGTACCAGATAAATCAGGCAGAATTAGATAAATTTCTAAGCTCAGCCAAAGTACAAAATCCGGATCTTTTTAAGGAAGAAAATAAAACTGATTTGTTAAAAACAGAGGCACAGATAATCGAATATATCATTTCAAACAAACTTATAGAAAAATATGCCGCTGAAAATAAGATTTCTTTTACAGAGGCAGAGTTTACTACTGAATATGAAATGCTGCAGAGTTCTTCTTTTGCGACAAAAGAAGAATTTTTAAAGTATCTCGCAGATAATTCAATAAGTGAGGATCTGTTAAAAGAGCAGTTAAGGAATCAGCTTCTTGCCAGCAAGGTATATGACAAAATAACGGCAGGAGTAACAGTAGCAGACGCAGTTATAAGCAAATATTATGAAGATAACAAGGTCAGCCTGTATACTAATCTGGAACAAATAAAAATAAGTCACATACTTGTCAAATTCGGTGACCAGGATACGTCAAAAAAAACCAGGGAAGTCGCTCTTGAAAAAATAAATATGGTAAAACAAAAAATTAAAGATGGTGAAACTTTTGAGAACATGGCAAATAAATACTCAGAAGACGAGAACTCAAACACCCTTGCTGGAGAGATAGGATATTTTTCAAAAGGGCAGCTTGTTGTGGAATTCGAAAATGCTGCATTTGTCATGGCAGTAGGGCAAGTCAGCGATGTTGTTGAAACCACTTATGGTTTTCATTTAATTAAGGTCACTGATAAAAAAGCATCTTCAATAAAAACACTTGATGAGGTTAAAGTTGCTATCAAAGAGGAGCTTGAAACCACATTAAAAGATCAGAAATTTGCTGCATTTATACAGACACTTAAAGATGCGGCATCAATTAAATACAGCAAGATCATTGAGGAAATAAATGCTGCAACAACTACTACTGCAGTCAGCACGGGGACTACTTCAGGTCAGAGCACTACAACTCAGGAGCAGATGGTCACGAGCAGCACCAAATAATAGCATTAAAAAAAATTTAATTTAATTTTTAAAAGTGCAAGCCATGTTGAATTAAGCATGGCTTGCACTAAAAATTTTCAAATAAAAATAATTACCGGACATGTCTTAATCGATAATAAACTATTATGCAGTTAAATTTAACAGCACTGGAAAAAAATAATAATATCAGCGAACTTTTTAATTTGCTTGTTGAAATTCTTGCACACCTAAGATCTCCCGAAGGCTGTGTCTGGGACAGAGAACAGGATCATGATTCAATTAAAAAGAATATGGTGGAAGAAGCATACGAAGCAGTTGAAGCAATTGAAAACAGAGATTACCAGGACCTTAAGGAAGAACTAGGGGACCTGCTTTTGCAGGTTATCTTTCATTCCCAGATAGCAGTAGAAAACAATGAATTCAATTTATCGGATGTAATAAGAGAAATAATTAAAAAACTTTACAGGAGACATCCCCATGTTTTCGGAGATAAAAATTTCATAAATCCAGAGGAAGTCCTGACTAGCTGGGAAGAAATAAAAAAGATCGAAAGAAAAAATAATCCAAAGAAAACGGAATCAATTTTTAATGGTATTCCAAAGATTCTTCCGTCTCTTCATTATGCTTATGAAATACAAAACAGAGCATCAAGATTAGGGTTTGACTGGGATGATACCTCACTTGTATTTGACAAGATCGAAGAAGAATTAAGTGAACTGTCAGGGGAGTTTAAAAAAAACAGCCCGCAGGCGCTAAAAGACTGCAAAAATAATAAGGAGCAGCTGGGTAACAGTAGCAGGATAAAAGATGAAATAGGCGATGTATTGTTTAGCATTGTTAATTTAACAAGGCATCTTAATATGGACAGTGAAGAATGTTTAAAGCAAACCTGCGCTAAATTTATTGAAAGGTTCAACGAGATAGAAAAAATGGCAAAACTAAGAGGAGCTGACTTTAAAAATCTTTCTCTTGAAGAAAAAGACAAACTTTGGGATGAAGCAAAACAAAAAGAAAAAAATATCAGTATCGTTTAGACACTAATACTCTTTACATTATTATAATTTAAGATATAATACATTTATATAAATAGTCATTTAGCTAAAAATGACATAATCGTAGCAACAGAGTATTTTTTAAAAATAATAAAATTGTAGCAATTATGCAGCCATGAACAGGAATACACAGGTAATCAGTAGTATTTCTCGTAAAGCCAGATTAAATATAACGAGTGTTGTTTTTATTGTTTTTATAATAGTGAGTGCTATCGTGTCGATAAATCCCATCGTCACAATGATAAGCAAAAGAAATCAGATTTCTTCCCTTCAAAGTAAATTAAATGTTGCAAGAAAAGAAAATATAGGGCTTCTTGCTTTGGAAAAAAGCTTATATGATGCTGATGCCGTAGAGCAGGAAGGTTTAAAACAGTTCAATATAGTCCCTCCTGAAGACAGGATCGTATATAATGTAACAGAAATTGACAAGCTTAAAAGAGACAGCTCAGCCTACAATATTCAAAGTGAAGAAAATGCTGTTTACTCCAACAATAATTTATGGGAGAATATGAAAATTCTCTATTATAAAGAAATATATAAAACCGATAGTTAATTCTTTTTTTATTCTCATATTTACACTTTCACGGTAATCAGATTATGAACCTTGCAGCAATCGATATAGGCACCAACTCAACAAGATTATTGATATCCGACCATACAAATGGAGAAGTCAGGACGCTAATACGTGAAATGTATATTACGAGGCTTGGCAAAGGTATAAAAGAATCGGGAGTTATATCTGAGGAAAACGAACTTCTCACAATAAAAACTTTAAAAAGATATAAATCGTTAATTGATAAATTCGAAGTTAAAAAATATCTTGCTGTCGGCACGAGCGCGCTCAGAAGAGCAGTCAACTGCAGTGAATTTGTTAATAAAGTTTTTAAAGAGACTGCGATAGAGATAGAAATTATTAGCGGCTCGAAAGAAGCGGAATTTAGTTTTAATGGTGCTGTAAGAAATTTAAATTTTCCGCTAAATATTGGAACACCCCAAAAAATACTTGTTATGGATATCGGAGGCGGCAGCAGTGAGTTTGTTCTTGGTGATAAAGATTCCAATATAATGCTCGTAAACAGTATTGATTTGGGATGTGTCAGAGCCACGGAAGATTATTTACACTCAGATCCGCCGAAGGAACACGAGATATCACGCTTAAATATAGCAATTGAAGAAAAATTAGAGCAATCACTCGGAGAATTCAAAAAATATGAAGACTTTATTATTTTTGGGCTGGCTGGTACCATTTCAACTCTTGCATCCATATCGTTAAATCTTAAAAAATATGATATGGAAAAAGTAAATTACCATGTCTTAAATATTAAAAAAATAATAAATATTTTCAATGATCTTTGTATGCTTACGACAGAAGAAAGAAAAAAAGTAACAGGTCTTGAGCCCAAAAGAGCAGATGTAATACTCGGAGGCATTGCTATTGTAATCAAGGTTTTAAAATATTTTAAAAAAGATAAAATTATTGTAAGAGAAAATGATATTTTGGATGGAATTATTTACAGTTTGACAATTATTTGATATCATTCATTTAGTTTTTTGCCTTTGGCAAAAAAAACGATTGTTTGTTTTAATTTGTATTGCTTCATGAAATTGCCCGGGTGGCGGAACAGGTAGACGCAACGGACTTAAAATCCGTTGGGGCTTGCCCCGTGCCGGTTCGATTCCGGCCTCGGGCACCATTTCTAAAATAACAATAACCAACTTCTCTTTCGTCAGTAATTTCTATATTATTGGCTTTAAGATAATTTAGTGCTTCCCCGTAAAGTTTCATTTCGCCATGATCTTTTAAATGTTTAAGATGTGTAATAATTGTGTTCCCCCCGGCTTTCGTAATATTGGACATCCCCACTGTTTCATCGTAGGGCCCAGTTTCGCTTTGGACAACTTTAATGGCATCTACAGGGTATATCCCGATACATGCGCCTAGTCTTCCGCGTCGCAAAAAAAATCACTGATTAGTCTTGCTTTGCCATCTATTAACTGAATTGCTACTTCCGGGCAATTAGGTATACAATTTCCCCAGCCGACGCACTGCTCTTCATTAATTTCTATTATTTCCTTTACTGACATTTTGGCTCGCTTCTCCCGACTTTGCAGACATTTTAATGTTTATATTCTTTAAGTAAAAATTTTTATAATTTATTAATACTATTATAATATATATTTACTTCTGTTTTAAATATTAATATTGCATATAAAAAAATAAACAAAAATATTACCTTTATCTGAAGAGCTTTTTAATATAATTTTGCATGGTTTGGTGAATTTTATTGTAATAGCCGGAAGTGATATAATAAAGTTATGAAAAAAGAAGTAATCAGCGAATTTAAGAAAAAGCCAAAAACGAAAACAGCATGGTGGGCAATGGGTCTGGGTCTTGGCACAATTCTGCTGGGCCCAATTCTGGGAATTTTTGCGGCTGCTATCAGGCCGGCAATAGACAGAATCAGCAGTGAAAGCATGGGGTCTGCTGCAGGATTTGGATTAATTATTTTTGTTGTTCTTCTTTTTGCTTCCGCCCTGACAACCAGTATTATTGCTCTAAGAAACGGTGAGCGTTCCTGGGTTTTATGGATAGGAGTTGTGCCTGTTATTTTAGTAACAATGACAGGAATTTTCATGATTATAGCAGAATTTATTTTTCCGCATTAAAATTTTTTTAATTTGATGGCTGCATTATATGCGCTGAATCTAAATTATAAAAATAGTTATTGTAATTAAAAAAAATAAAAAGGGAGGGTTTTAAATGTATGTCATTATTAACACAATAATAATTGTTGTTGCAGTGGCTTTTTTCTTTTTCCTTATTGGGATAAGGATTGTCAGGCCGACACATCGAGGTCTTAAGGAAAATCTGGGAAGGTATGCCGGTTTTGCTCAGCCTGGGTTCCATTGGATTCTGGTACCATTTCAAAAACTTTATCTTGTTGATATCAGAGAGCAGCTTTTTAATGCAGAACCTCAGGTAATAATAACCAATGATAATTTGAACGCAACTGTTGATGCACAGGTCTACTTAAAGGTTAAACCTGATGAGGAAAACGTTAAAAACTCGATGTATAATGTAACTAATTATCGCTTGCAGGTAGTGAATCTTGCAAGAACCACATTGAGAAATATCATCGGTACACTTACCCTTAAATCAGCAAATAGTGAAAGAGGAAGAATCAATACAGATCTTGACCAGACACTCAAGATAGAGACAAGAGAATGGGGTATTGAAATCCTGCGAACAGAACTAAAAGAGATTGATCCGCCAAAAGACGTACAGGAGACAATGAATAAGGTTGTTAAAGCTCAAAATGAGATGGTTGCAGCCATTGACTTTGCGACGGCTGCGGAAACAAATGCTGATGGTGTCAAGAGAGCAGAAATCAAGAAGGCCGAAGGCATAAGGCAGGCCAAGATTCTGGAAGCCGAAGGCGAAGCACAGGCAATAAAATTGGTCAACGAAGCAGCCGAACTATATTTTATCGGGAATGCACAATTACTCAGAAAGCTTCAGGCTGTCGAAACTTCCCTTAAAAACAATGCCAAAATTGTTCTTCCAACTGGCACTGACCTGGTCAACGTAATAGGTGAAATGTCCGGAGTCCTTCCTCTCAGAAGGGATCCCAAGGAGCAGTAATAATTATTATGCTTAGTCACTCATAATTCACATGCTCCCGGTAACAAGTTTAAGTTTTTTTAAATTTACCGGGAGCATATCCTAAAACAAATCCTGTACAGTCAAAAAACACAAATTTCCGTATCTTTAGCAGATCTTCATTCTCATATGTTATAAAAAACTTTATTTCTTGTTTTCGCAACGCTACAGGTTTTGACCTGAATTTTTTTATTTTTTACTTCGACTAATTAGTTCAAGGTGAATAACCCGGTTTTTAGTAAGTAATTTGCTTAAATTAAGCTTAAAATTTTCCCGATTAGACCATTTTGGCTAATTGTTTACCAAAAACTAATTAATATCCTGAAATTCGTTAATTACTATCAGTTATTTCTGGTCATTTTCGGAATTTCATTTATCGGAGCAGCAAATTAAATCCTGTTTTTTATATAAATTTGCAGCTATTTCTCAGCAAATTATTATTATATATTATTATGAGAATATTGGTTATTGAAGACGAACACAGAATAGCGCAGGCAATAAAAAAAGGCCTGGAGCAGGAAGCTTTCTCGGTTGATGCGGTTTTTAATGGAAATGATGGTTATGACCTGGCATTAGTTGAAAGTTACGACCTGATTGTTTTGGATTTGATGCTTCCATAGGTTATTTAAGAAATAAAATTGATAAACCTTTTGCAGATCGCCCCAGTCTTGTTCATACTTTGAGAGGTTTTGGATATAAGATAGGTGAAAATAAATAATGTTTTATCCTAAAAAATACTCAGCGTGACTTAAAAATCTTTTTTAATGAAGCTGCAGATAATTTATCCAGTTTTTATGATTTTATGGTAAAATACTCAAAATTTATAACTTTGTTTCGAAAGGCGGCTGTTTTTGAATAATAAAAGCTCTGCTGTTAATAGTATTATCAGATGGGTGATACTTGGTATTATATTGGCAGCTGCAATGGTTTTTCAATATCTTCATTTAAAATTTGGAGTTAAATATCCTTCAATACATGCAGTGTGTCCTTTTGGAGGAATTGAAAACCTTTGGGCATGGTTATCAGGACGTGCCAATATACAGAAAATATTTTCCGGCACCATGGTACTTTTTTTTCTTACAATTATTTTTGCAGCTATTTTCAGGAGAAGCTTTTGTGGAAATATCTGTCCTTTTGGCGCTTTGCAGGAATTTATAGGATTAGCATACCCAAAAAAATATAAAGTGCCTCAAAAAACTGACAGGTATTTGCGTTTGATCAAATATGTAATACTAATAATATCCATTGTCATGGCATGGTTTACAATGACCTTGTGGATTTCACCTTTTGATCCATGGGCGGCATTTGGCCATATTTATAATTTTACAGAAATGATAAGCGGATATACCATTGGGGCAATAATTCTTGTTTTAACTCTTATTGCATCTCTTTTTATTAACAGAATTTTCTGCAAATATCTATGCCCTGCAGGTGCAATGTATGCAATTGTCGGAAAACTCAGCTTTCTTAAAATCAGACGGAATACCAAGACATGTATAAATTGTGAAAAATGTTCGAAAAAATGTCCGATGGATATTGAAGTGCATAAAACTACTGATGTCAGATCCGTTGAATGTATCTCTTGCATGAGGTGCATAGATGTCTGCCCTGATCCTGGCAATATGATAGCTTCGAAAGCTGGTCGATTCAATGTCAAACCTTTGATAGTAATTGTCATAAGCATTATAATTTTTTTTGGAAGTATATTTGTACTTGATAAATCAGGTTTTTATACGGTTTCGCTTCCTACACAGGCAGAGGTTCAGGAAACTGGAGAAACTATAGGAATAATTGATTTAAGAGGCTCCATGACAATTGAACAGGGTGCTTTTTATACAGGTAAAAAACTTGAAGAGTTTTACGCTATAATGAAAATACCTGCAACTGTTCCTAAGGAAACTCAGCTTAAAAATGTTTATTTATATGCGCCGGGATATGATTTTCATACAATTAAAGCTAATGCAGACTCTAAATAAGATATCTGACCTAATGAGGGTGTGGTAATAATTTTGTGGATTTTAACAGAAATTATTTTTTAAATTAAATCTGTGTTCAATCTTTAGTCATGAGCTCATTTGGCTGCTGCTGAAGTTTTTGATGATTAAAGTTCGATTACCTGGGAGTTTTGTAATAAATGAGCGA
The DNA here is from genome assembly GCA_964398155.1 of uncultured Actinomycetota bacterium. GTDB lineage: Bacteria > Actinomycetota > Humimicrobiia > Humimicrobiales > Humimicrobiaceae > JAMDDL01. The sequence continues at coordinate 8,128 of CAYNMO010000047.1, forward strand.
CCAGTATCAATCAAAAAGCATAAATAAATCAAAATAAATAAACAAACAATTAATTCGAGTTCTGAAGTAATACTCTTTCGTATTTATAAGAATTTTTGCCAAAAATATCTTCGTATAATATTTCTATTTTTATTCCTTCCATTTGCTTCTGTAATGTTTCCAATATATTTTTAATTTCAACTTTATTAAAACCCTGTTCTGCAAGATTTTTTTCAGAAAGCTCTACAAGATGAAAACTTTTCCCGGCGGAAAGATAGTATTTGTTCTGTTCAAAAGTCCAATAGCTGTCCCATTTTACCTCACCGGGTAAATCAAAAAGTTCATGCATGGATTTAACCGAATTGCTATTCTTGGATAAAACAACTTTATTTATTATTGCAGTTCCTATGCCTGCGTTAAACAATTCAATGCGCTTAAAATATATATTTTCTGAATAATAAACAGTAAGCAGCGGTATAAGGCTTTTTTCGGCTATTTCCTTTTGAACAGCAACTCCTGATTCAAATCTTTTGGAGTTCCTGTTTTCGGACTTTATTGCAATAAAAATAGCAATAAGTGAAGCTATTCCTGACAGGACAAGTGCAATGGTCTTAATAAGATCAGATGTGTTTGTAGACAATTAGCTCCTCCTAAAAATTAAAAAAATTTTTCAGAATTTAATCTGAATAATTTTTTGATATATAATTATATTATTATAACATCAGAAAATATTTCATAAATCAGGACAGCTTATAATTTTTCTTGAACCAGCTTACCGTTCTTTTAAAAGCTTCTTCTTTTGAAACTATCGGCTCGTACCCGAAGTCCCTGGCTGCTTTATCATGGACAAAAGTGTGATCAACACAGGTTTGAATTATTGCAAACCTGTTAAAATTGGATTTTGGAAAAATTATTTCGTTAATCCATCCTAATGCATACCCAATTGGATAGGGGATAGATTTTTTTGGCGGGGTTAATCCAAGTTCTTTAAGGAAAGGCTCCATAAAAATAAAAAGGTTAAGATCCGGTGGATTGTCTGTGATGAAATATGTATTTCCGGCCAGAGGGGAATCAATTTCAAGGTGCTTTGCTGCAAGAACATGGGCATAAGCAGCATTTTCAGAATACACATGGGAAAATCTAGCAGTACCGTTTCCAAGCTTTATGTTGGGTTTGCTTCTTGCTGCTTCTATTATGTTTGGCAGATGATATTTATCTCTTGGGCCATACATACCGACTGGTCTTAAAGCACATGTAACAAGTCTGCTGCTGTTAGCCCTTATAACCATCTGTTCGGCAATTATTTTTGTCCTGCTGTAATTGTCTTTTGGTTCTTTTTTTGGATAGGGAAGAGACTCATCACCGTCAACTACAGGTTTTCTGCCCTCAACCACAACATCCATGGTGCTGGTGTAAACAAGTTTTTTTATGCCAAATTCCAGGCAGGTATCAATTACAAGCTGATTTCCGTAAATATTAATTTCATCGTAAAGTTTTTTTGGTGCATTGGGACTCCACACTGCGGCTGCTGTCTGAAAGACTATATCCATGCCGCTGCAGGCTTTCTTAACATCTTCAGGTCTTCTTATGTCTCCGATAAATTCTTCAAACCTGCTGTCATTTGCAGGGGCAAGATCCAATATTCTCACTTCTTTGCCTTCAGAATAAAGCTGGTTTGCAATTTCATAACCAAGCATTCCGGAACCGCCAATTATAAGGCATTTTTGAAACTGTCTTTCAGTATCTGAATCTATAATTTTATCCATATATTTTTTACCTGTCAGGTTATTTTAATTGCATTTTGAGGGCATTCATTTACACAATTCATACAATGTGTGCAAAGTGAAGGCCACTGTGGTGTAACACGCCACTTTGACGGATTAAATGGATCAGCTTCTTTGGCGTCAAGTGTCTGGTGGAGCAAAAAAACTGCAGGCTTGCACCTTCTCAGGCATATGCAGCAGTCTCTTGGATCAACTCCTTTTCCGTCTCCGCATTTGCAGTAATCAATTGCTATTTTTGTTTTTTTAAACATCAGGTGTCTCAATATTTTCCACAAACCTGAGGTATTAAATCTCTGGGGCAAAGCATGAGAGCTTCCTGAAGGCAGGCATGTCTGCATACCCCGCAGCCATAGCATTTTTCAATATCTATTTTTATGGTATTACTATGAGGTGCACCTTTTTCAATAGCATTAAATGGACACTTTAAAATACAGTTCCCGCAGCCGTCGCACATATTTTTATCAAGCTGTATTACGTATTCAGCTTTATGTATGGACATTATTCCAAAATCAAAACGAGGCCTTATTCCGGCGCACTCAGGATTGGCGCAGGAACAAAGATTATTTATATAAGGGAAAGGGCCAAACCAGATAGTGCCTATATAACCCTTTTTATTATGTTCTGTAAAACGGGCTATGGCTTCTTTCCTGGTCAGATGAAATTTGTCTTTTTCCGGGATAAAGCGTGGTAGTTTTTCGATAATATTAGACATAACTCCAAAATTAATGCAGCATGCTTCCTTTTCTCCCCGGCTCATATATCTGCACATGCAGTTTTTTTCAATAATAGGCTCTGCGGCACACTCTTCCAGAATTGCAATCGCATCTTCCAAAGGAACAACCTGACCTATATGTCCTTCAGGCTTAAAAGGATCTTTAGGTGGTTTTGTACTGTGAAGCATATCACCTGCAATATTTTTGATTATTCTGCCAATGATAGGGATGCGAAGTTTGTAATCCAGACCTTCAGCATTAAAACCATGGACTTTTCGCATGGAAACCTGTTCGAAATTTTTGTACTGCTCCATTAAAAAATCTTGAAGACCATAGCGTTCAACAACATCATTCGAATAATGCTTTGCATTAAGGTACCATTTTCCACCTGCGCCATGTTTCATGCAGAGATCGCACATAACTGTTTCCCGTCTCAAATTAAGCAATAAGTAGAAATAATAATATATCTTAATTTTTTGTCAATATTTCGGCTGGTTTTATCAATTTTTTAAATAATAAAATTTATAGCTCAGGCTAGGTTAATTCAAATATAGTGATAAGTGGTTTTCATAAAATACTTTCAGAAGTAAAAAACAGCAGGAGCTAATAAAAATATCGTTGTTATTAAATAACTTGGGGAGTATGTTCCATTATATCAGCAACAGGTACTGCGCAGGTTCATTATAAATATATGGGATATGATGTCGTTTATAAAAACATCAACCCTTTTTACCACATTTTAAATGCATATTGCAGATTTTTAAATATGTCTTCGATGGTTTTAACTTCCATCGTTATGTTTCTGTTGAAAACCCAAAGTTTGAAGATAAAGAAAAATATAAAAAATATAGCAGCAAGTGCGAATATTTTTATTATCCAGTTTTCAATTTTTCCATAGTTGCCAAGTAAAATAATTACCAGTTTGGTTACAATATATATAGCAATTGCCATTAAAAGAACTGTAAGCATGTTTCCTCCCTGTAAATAATATTTATATAAAACAGTTGAAGTTAAAAATTCATCATTACAACATTATCTCAAAAAAACTGTAAATAGGAAAAAAATATTATATTTTTTTCTTTAAGGCAGAACATTACAATAGAAACATAATATTCTTTCAAAAAACAGATCAAAACTGTTTTAAAATCAATAAGGAAAAAACATATCAAAATCAATCAGCGAAAACATATTAAAATCAATCAGCGAAAACATATTAAAATCAATAAGCGAAAACATATTAAAATCAAAAAAAGGAGAAGAATTAATTTTTTCGCAATTTTGAATTTTATTCTGTTAGTAAAAAAGCTTTATAAAAACACCTAAATGTTTAAATTTTTCAATATTGCCGGGACGTGCTTTTCCCAGCCAAGCGCCTGAATATGTACTCCCTGAACAAATGGTTTTACTTTTTCTATAAGTTCGGTAGTTATTTCAATCATTACAGAAACCTTATCCTGAGCAGAAGACATTTTATTCATTATGGATTGAGGAACCTGGACACCTGGAACGAATTTATTCATATATGCTGCCATTTTTTCTGATTTAAGCAATATTATGCCAGCCATTATCGGTGTTTTTATATCAAGTTTTGAAACTCTTTCCATGAATTTTTCAAAGGAAACATCATCAAAAATTGCCTGAGTCTGGAAAAACTGCGCGCCAGCTTCAATCTTTTTTTTCATTTTTAAAAGCTGGAGCTCAACGGCAGGTCTGGTATCTGCTCCTGGATTAAAAACAGCACCTTTAAAAAAAACAGGTTTGCCCTTTAATTCTTTTCCTGAAAGATCAAACCCGCTCTCAAGCTTTTTCATTGCCCACAGCAGGCTTACGGAATCAAGGTCATAGACAGGTTTTGCCTGAGGGTGGTCTCCTATGGTTGTATGGTCTCCTGTTATTGACAAAACATTTTTTATTCCAAGCACATATGCGCTTAAAAGATCAGATTGAAGGGACAGCCTGTTTCTGTCTCTGCAAGTCATCTGGAAAACAGGCTCTACGCCCATATCAGACAAAAGATGACTTACTGCCATGGAACCAAGCCTCATAACCGAACTTTGCAGATCTGTTACGTTTACGGCATCAACCAGCCCTTTAAGTATATGGGCAATATCTTCTATTTCACTTATGTCAACTCCCTTGGGAGGCCCTATCTCACATGTTACAGCAAACTTTCCGTTTTCAAGTGATTTCTGAAGATTGGATTTTACTGGCTCATTAATAACATTATTGGTATTTAAAATATTTGTATCCATTAATCCTCCATTTAATTTTGCAGGTGAATGTTCTTAATTAATAAATACGTAGATTATAGTATTGTTTTTTTTAATATTAAAGAAAAACATTCAATGTTTGTAAAATTATTTCAGATATTGCACAATAAAAATTAAGCGGATTTTAATTGCCTTAAAAAGGGTAATAAAGTATTCAAGGGGAATTTTGTAAAGGTAAACGTGAAAAATAACTTTATGCCGGCAGCAAATAATGAAAAGAATTTTATAAAATTTGAAACAATGGATCACCTTTCCGATGTCAGGCTCAGAGTCTATGGTAAAAACATTATAGATCTTTTTGAAAATGCAGCGGAAGGAATGTTTTCTCTTATTTCAGATTTGGATAATGTTAAAAAAGGCATTAAGAAAGACATTATAATCAATATTATGGAAAATGCAGACTCAGAAGATTTTTTAATAACATGGCTTGAAAAACTGCTGTATATATGTGAAGTAGAAGGTTTGCTTTTTTCATATTTTAAAATAAAGGATTTGAAAAATAGCGGCAGTCAGAATAGTATCTCTGCTCTCATTAAAGGTGAGAAAATAAATCACAAAAAACATGA
>CAYNMO010000048.1:0-11158 GCA_964398155.1 uncultured Actinomycetota bacterium
GTTCGTAGCTTGTTTTGTCCGGATTTTCTTTAATGAGCCTGTCAATAACCGGGTTGACATCATCAGGTATGAGCTCAAGAACTTTTCTTGTCAGCCTGGGATTTGAGGTAACTCCACAGAAGAGAGTATCTGCAGGTTTGTCATAATCAAATAAAACCTTAAGCTGTTTTTCAAGCTCGACCTTTTTGTCCTGAGGAGATTTATCCAGCATGCTTTTTGTCCACGCTTTAAAAATAAGTGGTGATGAATCCCACCATATCTCAAAATCCTCTGATGTTTCTGCAAGCCTCTGCATTGCAGATTTTGTGTAAGTTGCCATATTTGCTACCCTTTCCGCTTAATAAATAAAAAATATATTTCTTTAGCCGATTCCTATCCCAGCACTTCTTTTACTGCTTTTACAATGTCAGCCTTATGCGGGATTGACGCCTGCTCAAGTATTGAGTTATACGGTATGGGAGTGTTAAGTCCTGCAACTATTTTTACCGGTGCATCCAGGAAGTCAAAAGCCTGGGAGCTCACCTTTGCAGATATGTCAGATGCAACACTGCCACGTTCACAGGCTTCTGTTACAACCACAAGCCGGCCGGTCTTTTTTACAGATTTTAAAAGGGCTTCCATATCAAGTGGCACTAATGTTCTGGGGTCAAAAACCTCAGCACTGATACCTTCCTTCTCAAGCTCTTTTGCAGCTTCAAGCGCTTTAAACACCATATTGGAATAAGCAAAGATAGTGACATCCTTGCCTTCCCTTTTAATGTCTGCAACACCAAAATCAATTGTATATTCTTCCTCAGGAACCGGGCCCTTGTTTAAATAAATCATCTTATGCTCAATAAATATAACTACATTGTCATCTCTTATCGCAGTCTTTAAAAGACCTTTTACGTCATAAGCTGTTGAAGGCATCACAACTTTAAGTCCGGGCACATGATAAAACCATGCTTCAAGGCTCTGTGAATGCTGTGCCGCAACCCCTCTTCCGGCACCTCCCTGTGTCCTTATTACAAGCGGACATCTTAAGTTATCGCCCGTCATATATCTTATCTTGGCAGCCTGGTTTACTATCTGGTCCATTGCAAGACCCGTAAAATCGATAAACATAAGCTCTGCAACAGGACGATAGCCTGTCACTGCTGCCCCAATACCTGAGCCTATTATCGTAGCTTCACATATAGGCGTATTTATAACCCTGTCAGGGCCGTACATATCAAGAAGCCCCTTATATGCCCTAAAGGCTCCGCCGTATTTACCGATATCCTCACCAATTAAAAAAACTTTGGGGTCACTGTTCATTTCCTCCATTATGGCTTCCCTGATTGCTTCCCTGTATTCAATCTCTCGCATAAAATCCTCACTTTTTTAAAACTAAAAATTATAAAAAGTTAATTTAAATGAATTAAATAGACCTTACTTCTTCAAGAAACTTCTCCAGTGACGGTTCAGGACTTTCCTCAGCAAATTTTACTGAATCCTCTACAGCCTGGACGATTTCTTTTTCCATCGCATCAATTTGTTCCTGTGAAATGATCTTCTCGCCAAGAAGCCTTTTTTTGTAATTAATCACAGGGTCCTTTTCCTTTTTGTGAAATTCTGCCTCCTGTTTATCTCTGTATTCAGCAGGGTCGTTAGGATGATGCCCGCCAAATCTGTAAGTCTTGGCTTCGATTAGCGATGGGCCCTTGCCAAGTCTGGCAAGCTCAATAGCTTCAGCAACTACCTTGCATACAGCCTCAGGATCTGACCCGTCTACAATTACTCCCGGAATATCATATGCTGCGGCCCTTTTGGCGATATCCTTACATGCGATGGAATCGCAGGAACTCATTGAGATTGCATACATGTTGTTTTCACAGACATAAACAACCGGCAGATTAAAAATGGCCGCCATATTCAGGGCCTCATGGAACACTCCGTTATTGGAAGCGCCGTCAGAAAAGAAACAGACCGTTACTCTGCCTTTACCTTCCATTTTACATGAAAAACCGGCTCCGACCGATATGGGGATGCCTCCGCCTACAATACCGTTGGCCCCAAGCATGCCAAGCTCTGTATCAGCAATATGCATTGAGCCGCCCCTGCCCTTGCAGTATCCGGTTGCCTTGCCTAAAAGTTCAGCCATCATCCTGTTTAAGTCAGCGCCTTTTGCAATACTGTGGCCGTGGCCCCTGTGGGTTGAGATTATATAGTCAGATTTATCCATTGCGGCACAGGCGCCAACTGCAATGGCCTCTTCGCCTACATAAGGATGAAGATAACCCCAGATCTTTGCAACCTGATACATCTGAATAGTCTTTTCCTCAAATCTCCTGATTTTTAAGATTGTCCTTAAAAACTCTATCTTCTGCTCTTTAGTTAAGTCAGTCATTTATCTCCTTTCGATAAGAGCGATTAAAAAAATAATTAAATTTACAAATCAATGGCTACAAAAATCCATCCGGTTTAAAACAATAAAATCATAAAATTAAAAAAATAAAATCATCACCAAAAAACATTGCAAAAATCATCACCAAAAAATCATCGCAAAAAACCATTAAAATTATAAAAATCCAGCCGGTATAAAATAAAAGTAAATATAAAAAAATAAAAATACTGCCTGCAAAACAGATTAGGCAATGCCATGATCCAAACTTTTATAAATTATATGCAATTTATAGCAGTAATGCAATAAATTTAAAATAATAAAACAGACCTGGTAAAAGATTTTTTTACTTTGAATTTCCCCAGTTTTCCAATTCAAGGATTCGCTCCGCAGCAGTACTGTCAGTTATCAGTATGTTAACATATTTGCCCTTGAGAGCACCGATTATTGCCTCTGCCTTGATCTTTCCTCCTGCAACACCTATCGAATATGGGACTTTCTTTAAAGTATTTACAGGTATTGAAAAAATCCTGTCTTTTAAGTTTGTGTCACATATTTCTCCACTTTTATCAAAAAAATAAGAAAAAATATCACCTACTGCACCTTTTTCCTGCAAGCTTTTAAAATCTGTATCGTTAATGTCCCCGGTACTAATAATACATGACATTATGTCCGGGAAAATTGATCCTATGCCGCAAAGAGCGATGGTGACTTTGTCGAAATAATCAAAAGTGCTCCTGATTGATTTTTCCTGCAGCAGCAGGTTATAGAGCTCCTTTGAATCCAGAAGAGCCGGCGCATACAGAAGATGCGGCTCTACATCAAATCTTTTGGCAAGCCTTCTTGTAAGGTCATGGCAGTTTAGATCAACTGAAAGCTGGTGGCTGCCACCGGTTATCTGCACGACCTGTACCTCCTTGTTTATTCTTGAAGGAAGGTGGTTTATAGCCTCATTTACAGTTGTCCCCCAGGACACTCCTATTGTGTCTCCATCCTTTATTATCTCCTGCAGATAATCTGCCGCAGCCGCGCCAAGCTTGGATTTAAGTTCGACTTCTGAAAGTCCAGAGTTCTCAATGACTATTGCCCTCTTTAACTCGAACCTTTTTTCCATCTGGTCCTCAAGAGTCGAGACTCCTGTTGATGGATCTATTATGGTTATCTGGACTATACCGGAGTCCAAAGCCTTCTTTAATATCCTGTTTACCTGGTATTTGGAAACTTTCAGTTTTTTTGCAATTTCTTCCTGGTTAAGCTGATCTTTGTAGTAAAGACTTGCAATTTTAACAATAAGTTTTATGTTGTATGTCATTGTTCCTGCCCCTGCATCGGCATTTGTTTTTTTGTGCCGGTTCTTAAAATATTTTCATGGCTGCATTTATATGCGCTCAAAAAGGTACTTTAATAGAATTTAATTTTCGAGTTGTTCGATTTTTCTGACTTTTGCTGCAGTTCCGCCGTTGCTTTCGATGTCAAGCCAGACTTTAAGTATTTCCTGTGCAAGACTTTTACCTATTATAAGCGAACCCATACATAAAACCTGGCAGTCATTTGAAAGTATGGCTCTTTGCGCCGAATACAGGTCATGGCACACTGCCGCTCTTATGCCTTTAAACTTATTTGCGCATACTGCCATTCCTATTCCAGTTCCGCAGACAAGGATACCCCGGTCAAAGTTTCCCTTTTGTAGTTCCAAAACAAGGGATTTTGCAATATCGGGATAATCGACGGGATCTTTTGTAAAAACACCAAAATCCTTGTAATCTGTCCCTTTGGCCTTCATAATGTCTATAAGCGCATTTTTTAAATCAAGGGCGTTTTCATCACAACCGATTGCTATTTTCATAATTTTTCCTCCTGAAGTTAACTTTAAAAATTTTCTAAATATTCTTTAAAACAAAATCCTCTACAGATGCTGCAATTTTAACTGCGCTGAGGCCATAATAATCAAGCATCTCATCATAATCCCCTACAGTTGCAAAGACATCCTGCGTGCCAAGCATTTTCATTTTCACGGGATTATCCCTGATAAGTACGTCAGCAACTGCGCTGCCTAACCCGTTTATAACACTGTGCTCTTCAACGCTTACTACTTTTTTTGTTTTTGCGCTTGAATTTAATATCAGCTCCCTGTCGATTGGCTTTATTGTAGAGATATTTAAAACCTCTGCCTTTATTCCTTTGACCGCAAGCATTTGGGCCGCATCAAGGGTTTTTTGAATCATTGTTGAACAGGCGGCAATTGTTACATCGCTTCCTTCAAGCATTATTTCGCCTTTGCCAATGACGAATTTAAAATCGTCTGTATGAACCCTTGGGGTTTTTATCCTGTGCATCCTTATATATACGGGCCCATCATGTTCGGCTGCTGCAAATATTGCCTGGGAGTATTCAGGGCCGTCACAGGGAGATATTATCGTGATATTGGGCAATGACCTTACTATCGAGATATCTTCAAGCACAGTATGCGTGGGACCAAGGCTGCTTACCGAGAAACCGCAGTTATTGCCCATTATTTTTACATTAAGCTTTGGCTTGCATACATCGTCTCTTAACTGTTCAAAACACCGCATTGTTATAAAAGGCACATATGCTGAAATAAAGGGGATTTTTCCGCACAATGCAAAGCCAGCAGCTTCCCCCATTGCATTCTGCTCGGCAATGCCAAATTCAAAATGTCTTTCAGGATACCTTTTATTAAATTCGCCGCCGCTTGCCCCCTGGGATGAATCGCATGACACGTACATGATATTGCTGTTTGCAGCACCCAGCTTAACAAGTGCATCCGAAGCCATCTTTCTCGGGTCTTCCATCGTAATTATTTTATTTTCTGCTGATGCAGGTATTTTATTTTCCAACTTTATCAAGCTCCTTTCCCATTTCAGCGCCGACAAGATTAATGGCATTGTCAATTTCTTCAGGCTCGCAGTGCCAGTGATGAAATTTGTATTTATCTTCCCCATAAGGGAGGCCTTTGCATTTTACAGTATCTGCAACAATACAGGTTGGTTTGCCTTTTTCAAAAGGTGCGCCGGAAAGCGCATCAAATATCTGTCCAAAATCATGGCCGTTAATTGTCCTTGTTGACCATCCGAATGCTTTAAATTTTTCTTCAATTGGTGAGCTGTCCATAATGTCACTCGTTCTGCCGTTTACCTGCAGTCCGTTTTTATCCACAATTATTACAAGATTGTCAGTTTTATGATGACCAGCGGCCATTGCAGCCTCCCACACGCTTCCTTCAGCGCATTCACCGTCACCAAGAATTACAAAAACCCTGTAATCCTTTTTATCAAGTCTTGCGCAAAGCGCAATTGCGTTTGCCACCGGAAGCCCATGCCCCAGTGAGCCTGTTGAAAATTCTATTCCTGGAAGCCTTTTTTCCTCCGGATGCATCGCTACAGGAGTATCAAATGTGTTGTACTTCCATAATTTTTCTTCCGGAAAATAACCCTGGTCTGAAAGGACGCTGTATAATGCAAGGCACTTGTGTCCCGCTGAAAGTATGAGCCTGTCCCTGTCGGCCCATTTAGGCTGGCTCGGGTCGTGTCTTAGTATTTTATTATAAAGTACCGTCAATATATCGAGGCTTGAAAATGCACCGCCTATATGGCCTTCGCCATTTCGCATCATTTTCAAAATATTTTTCCTGCACTTATAGGAACGTTCGATAAGGGTTAATATCTCCTCCCTTTTAAGTTTCTGCATATTTTTATAACTTCCTTTCCGGTTTTACTTTAAAAACTTCTCCGCTATTTTATTAACAAAACTCCTGAAAAAACTTTATTCTGTATTTTTTCCAGTTATACGGTTAAAATTTCTTTGACGATTTAGTTTTTTAATTGTATGCAATTAATTGCATAATTGCAATAAAATAAATGCATTAAAAACATGAATTAAACACAATAAAAAATAAACAGTTTTATATCTTCGACCGGATAGAGATCATGGTAAATACGGTTAAAATAATTTGAGAGAGGTCCAGTGGCTCAAATTAAAATCTTGTAGTTCCCGAATCAACTCCATTGTAAAAAGTAAGTTTTCTACAAGATCCGTAATCCTTTTTATTTCTTCAAAATTATTATTTAGAGTGAGCATACATTCCAAAGAATTTTAGGGATTTCCTGACTCAACTGAAATAAATATTTTCGCTAAATTTTAAGAAAATTAGAAGGATTACGATATTGATATCGGGTGGAATAATTAATATAAAAGAAACCGCAAAAATAATAGAAGGCTATACTGCAATAAAATAAATATAGTGCAAAAATATTAAAAGTATCTTGACTTTGATACTTTAAGTGTTTAGAATCTATTTTTATAGTTGTTTGTTTATAGTTTTGCAATTACATAGATTTGTACAATCTAATATTAATCATAGAAAATAAGTTATTTATAGAGGGGACTGGTGTTTATGCTATTAAAAGACAAAGTAATAGTAATAACTGGCTCAACTAAAGGCATAGGAAAAGGTATCGCAATGAAAGCTGCGGAAGAAGGGGCCAAAGTTGTCGCAAGCGGACCGGAACCCGAATTAGTTAAAGGGCTTGAAAAAGAATTTACTGATAACGGCTTAAACGGTATTGCAGTTCTGTGTGATGTTACAAAAAAAATAGATGTTGAAAATTTGATGCTAAGCGCAAGTAAAAAATACGGCAAAATAGATGGCTTGGTGGCTTGTGCAGGAATTATAGATCCTGGTCATTTTGAAGACATAGATGAAGCCCGTTGGGACAAACTGATGGATGTAAACTTAAAAGGAGTATATTTTGCGGACCAGGCGGTACTTCCTTATTTAAAGAAAAATGGAGGCGGGAAAATAGTAAATATCGGTTCTGACTGCTCCTTGGAAGGGTGGGATTGTCTAACCTCATATTCAGCCTCAAAATTTGCTGTACGAGGATTATCGCAAGCACTAGCTAAAGAGCTTGGCAGATATAACATCAAGGTCAATGTGATCTGTCCCGGAATCATAGAAACTGATATGTGGGAGCAGCTAGACAAAACCCTTAGTGAATTGAGAGGATTAAAACAGGGAGAGACCTGGAGTCAGACTGTGGCAAAGATTCCGCTTGGAAGAGGGGGCAAGCCTCTGGATATTGGTAATGGAGCCGTATTGCTTCTTTCAGATTATGCAGATTATATCACAGGCTGTTCTTTGACCGTTGGCGGCGGCAGTGCGATTCATTGAAAATATAGTTTTTAATATAGCTTTGGGACTCTGTATAGTGATTTAATTTTACTTTTAGTTGAATTGAATGGTGAAATTGAATAAAATTTATAGAAAGGGGGAGAGTAGTTTAAAAAGAGTTGAATAAATATAGAAAGGAGCTAAATAGAGCCAAATAAAAAGAAAGCAATTTTGTGATGTAAGAAAGTAACTATTTATTAAAAAGGAGTTTAAAGGAAAAAATGAAAAAACTAATTTTAAAATTGGTGATGATTTCTGTGATTATAACACTGGTGGTATCCTTCTCTCTCGTAGGATGTTCAGGTTCTACTACAGCAGCAACAACAGCAGCAGCAGCAGAAACAACAGCAGCAGCTGGAGCTGCTGAGACAACGGCCGCAGCTGGAGCCATAGCTCCTGGAAGTATAGAATTACCAGTTTCTGGTACTAACACTGGCAAATTAATAAAAAATAGTGGTAAGTCTTTTACTTTTGCTATATCTCAGGGATGGTTGGAAAATCAATCCGGGCAAAAAATGAAAGCGGGATATGAACAGTCCGCCAAGATTATGGGCGATACAGTAACTTTTGCTAATGCAGCTTTTGATGCTAAAGTTCAATCTGAACAGATTGAGGCTTTTATCAAAACCAAACCAGACGCACTATTGATTTCCCCTTGTGACGCAATTGCAATCACCCCAGCCGTACAGCATGCAATTGATGCTGGAATCCCAGTCTTTACTGGTGACAGCCAAATCCCAGGAGTTTTAGTTACAACGTGTGTTATGTCAAGTAACTGGGCTCAAGGCGCATCTAACGCAGAGTACATTGTAAAAAGATTAGGCGGAAAAGGAAATGTAGCTATAATTACATTACCAGCTAACGAAAGTTGGGACATGAGAGAGAGTGGAATGAGGTATGTATTCTCAAGCTATCCTGATATAAAAATTGTTGCTAACTGGGTTTATGATTTGACAGGAAAGACAACAGCCCGACAGGCTGCAGATGCAATGCTTGCAGCTAATCCTGGTAAAGGTGGTATAGATGCATTCTGGTGTTCATTTGATGAACCCGCAATGGATGCAGCCAATGCGTGTGTAAGCGCAGGAAGACCAGAAATTTTTACAACTGGAATCGATGGCGGACCTGCAACATTTGAGATGATTTATACCCAGGCAGCTCCAATGGCAAGATGCATGGCACAAAGCATGTGGCTTATGGCTGCTCAAAGTGTTTACTGGGCACACAAATTTCTTGAAGAAGGAAAAGCTCCTCGTCTGGTAATTACACCTACATATGCTGTAGAGAAGGATAGCTTTAAGAATCTGAAGGATTTAACTAATGCAGATACTTATGATGAACCAGGCGTAGCAGATTTACTCGGTTGGGTAAGGTCTACATAAGTAATATGGATATTTACTGTATATAAAGTTCTTATATTATTAAATGGTACTGGAAAATCTAATTTTCCAGTACCAAGTAAAAATACGGGTGGCAATAATGGATAGTTTACGATTGGAAATGAAAGGAATAACGAAATCTTTTGGTGCGGAAAAAGTATTAAAAGATGTTAATTTTAATCTTATTGAAGGCGAAGTTCATTCATTGCTTGGTGTAAATGGTGCCGGTAAGTCAACTTTAATTAAAATATTATCCGGGCTTTATTCAAAAGACCAGGGTCAAATATTTATAGATGGAGTATTATGTAATTACACTACACCAATGCAAGCCATAGATCTAGGGATTGCAGCTGTTTATCAGGAACCTGAAATTGTTCCATCCTTAACTGGTTATGAAAATATTTTTCTTGGCAAAGAAAATGCTCTAAATAGTGGCAGAAAAACTTTGGCTGTGATTAATCGCAGAAAAATGAGACTTGATGCTAATGTTCTTTTAGAAGGATTTCCTGTAGACATAAACCTTGATAATCCAGTTTCAACTTATTCTGCTCTTGAAAGGGAAGTATTGTTGATTATTCGTGCTCTATCAAGGAAAATGACGATTCTCATATTGGATGAGCCGACTTCAATACTGTCTATAATTGAAAAAAATCTTCTTTTTAGTTCAATAAGGAAACTGAAGGAAAAGGGAGTTTCTACTATATATATATCCCACCGCCTAGAAGAAGTAGAAGAGATTTCAGATAGAATAACTATTTTACGGGGCGGAATAAATGTCGCCACAATAGACTATAAAAATGACAGAAAGAGCAAAAAGGAAATTATACAACTTATGCTTGGAGAAAGTCTAAAAGAACTCTATCCGGAAAAGGCAAGCAATGTAGGAGAAGTTGTGATGTCTGTAAAGAACCTGAGCAGGGATAATGAATTTGAGGGCATTAATTTTGAATTGAGAAAAGGCAGGGTTCTTGGTATAACAGGATTATTTGGTTCCGGAATAGAAGAACTGTCCAAAGCATTATTTGGTGTAAACCCTATTACCAAAGGCGATGTTTATATTGGAAATAAAAAAGTAAGCTTTAAGAGCCCCAAAGATGCTATAGACAATGGAATATTTATGATCCCAGGCAATAGAAAAATGCAGGGTCTGATATTAAGTGAATCAATTTTGTTTAATAGCACTGTTGCAAACCTCAAAAGAATATCCAAATTGTTTGGATATGTTTTTAGAAAAAAAGAAATTACTCATGTGAAGAAATTAATCAGTGATCTAAATATAATGCCGCCTGATATAAGAAAGATAACATCTCTTCTTAGCGGTGGAAATCAACAAAAAGTCGTTATCGGAAAAGCACTATTTTCAAATGCAGATATTTATATTTTTGTTGAACCGACTACAGGAGTTGATATTGGAGCAAAAGCGGCAATATATAAAAAGATACGGGAATTATCCAATAATTTTGGAGTAATAATTATTACTACAGACTGTGAAGAAATTTGGGGCTGCTGTGATGATTTTATAGTTTTATTTAAAGGACATGTTAAGAAAGTAGATGCTGTTGAATCTTATACCGCACATGATATTTTACTTTTTGGTGTTTCAGAAGGGAGTGACTCTTGAAATTTAAAAGATTTATAAGGGATAATATCATAGTAATAATATTTGCAATCTTGACAATAGTTGCAATAGCTGTATTTTTACAAGCAAAAGTTAATTTTCTTTCAAGAGCTAATATAATTAATTTATCACAGTTTTTGGCCGTAAATACTTTTGCTGCATTAGGATTGACTTTTGTAATAATTGTTGGACATTTTGATCTTTCGTTTGGGCAGGTAGGATGTCTTTCAGCTATGGCCACAAGTTGGTTGATTTCCAAAGACCAAAATTTTTTACTGGCAATATTTGTAGGACTAATTGTAGGAACTATCTGGGGGCTTCTTAATGGTATACTTATTGCAAAGTTTAAATTGCCGGATATGGTTGCAACTATCGGAAGCGGGGCTTTAGCTTTTGGACTTGCTTATTTATTTAATGGGGGAAATTATATTTTTACCCATTTTCTAACAAGCGGAATTGCAAAATTAAACAATAATTTCGTTTTTGGTATTCCTCTTCCTTTTTTATAAGGTCATAAACCTGCCCATCAGTATTTTTAAGCATATGATCAATCCCCGAGCGATTTATTATTAAGCAAAGATTAAAAAGGAGTTGGAGATGAAAAACGA
>CAYNMO010000048.1:11168-13279 GCA_964398155.1 uncultured Actinomycetota bacterium
TAATAGTATTTATTGTTTGTTAATATTTACTAAGCAGGACAACATTTGGAAGAAGAATTTATGCCGTTGGAGATAATAAGATTACCTCAACTTTCTCAGGAATTAAAGTTGCATCGTTTGTCATAACTGCATATGTGCTTTGCGGATTTTTTGCTTCTTTAGCAAGTATAGTTATGACGTCTGCTCTAGGTCGAGGAAATGTACAAATTAGTGTAAGTTTACTTTTACCTAGTTATACCATGGTCTATCTTGGTATTGCAGTATTTAAAAAAGTCAGCATAACAGGAACCTTACTCGCTTCTATTTTCATCGCAATAATAATAAATGGTTTTAATTTATTAAGCGTTCCTTTTTATATTAGCAACCTCGTATTAAGCATAATATTGTTGTTTGGATTAGTTATGTCCAATTTGTTTAATAAGAGATTACAATCATCTTAGTGAGGGAAAATATGAAAGAAAGTATGCATAAATCTAAAAGTGATCTTTCATTTAAGGATGTTATTTCTACAGTTTTTGGTATGAGATATATTTTTATCTGGATTTTTTTAATTGTGTATGTGGTATTTATAATAGTTTCTCCTACATATAGGTTAATTGGCACCTTTTTGGATATACTGCGCTTAAGCTCAATAGGAGCATTGTTATATCTGGGTTTAACCTGGGTAATTGCAGCAGGCGAATTAGATTTAAGTTTTACCGAAATCGCAGCTTTTGTGTGTGTAATGTTTGCTTATTTTATGACTCAAGGTATTAGTATATGGCTTTCGGCACTAATAGCTTTTTGCCTTGGATTGTTATGGGGGGCGATAAACGGATTATTCGTTGGCATATTAGGACTTCCTTCCCTAATCACAACACTGGCAGTTGGAGCAGCTGCTAAAGGAATAATGACAACAATTATTGAAGCCAGACCTGTTCGAGTTATAACAGTTGGTCCAGTAATTGATAAGATAGTATTTGGGACAGTTTTGGGTGGCCTGCCAATATCTTTTATTATCATATTGGTTATTTATCTCATTATGAGATTTATTCAGGACAGGACAATTATCGGGCATTATATTTATATAATAGGAGAAAATAGAGTTGCTGCCAAAGCTGCTGGTATAAATTCCAAGAATATAATATTTGGAGTTTTTATTTTATCTTCTGTATTTGCTTCTTTTGCCGGTATACTTTTAACTGGATTATACCAAACGGGAAACCCAGATGTTGGCTCATTATATCTTTTAGAGGGATTACTTGCAGTTTATTTAGGATCCATGATTATAAAAGATGTGAAACCAAATCTTATTGGTACATTAATAACAATAGTATTTCTAGGAGTTTTGATTAATGGATTTACTGTGCTTGGAATTCAGTCCTATATATTGCTTATCGTCAAAGGATTATTACTTTTAATTGGGATAATAATAGTATTTTTACGCAAGAACTATGGCAATTCAGTCATAAAAAGAGATTTATTAAAAGAATAAGAAAATTTTGAAAAAAGGAGGCTGTGATGCAAAATAAAAGAATTGCTATCGTAACCGGTGGTGCTATGGGTATTGGGGAAGCGATTGCTAAAAAGTTCATAAACGAGGATATTAATGTATATCTTTTTGATATTAATGATTTGGTATTTGAAGTTGCAAAAAACCTTAACACTGATAACGTTTTTGCGAAAGCGCTTAAAGTTGATTTGACGGATACAGAATCTATGAGAAAAGCTGTTGCAACAGTTAAAAAAGAAGTGGGCAGGGTTGATATACTTGTAAATAATGCAGGCGTTGTTTATTTGGGGGATTCATATGAACTGTCTGAAAAAGATTGGGATATAACTATAGGTGTTAATCTTAAAGCTCCATTTATATTGTCTCAGGAAGTTTCAAAAATTATGCTTGAAAACAAAAAAGGTGGCAAAATTGTAAATATTGCATCAAAAGCCGGAGTAGTGGACATTAATCAGCATGTTGCCTATTGTGCAAGCAAATTTGGAATAATTGGCTTGACCAAGGTGTTTGCAATAGAACTAAGCAAATTTAACATTCAGGTGAATTCAATTTCACCGACCGTAATTCTGACAGAACTTGGTAAAAAAGCATGGTCCGGTGAAAGAAGAGACAACATGCT
>CAYNMO010000049.1:0-12973 GCA_964398155.1 uncultured Actinomycetota bacterium
CAGGCTCAAATACCATGGACGATGAATTGATTTTTTAAATTCCATCAAAATATTTTAAGGATGTTGCGGCTGGTATCGAAGCTGTTCACAAAGAAGGCCTGTCAAGATTTCCTACATATTTCTATGGCATGAGCATGATGCCAAAATTTCCTTCCAAGTATTTGAGCCTGCTGGATTAGATAACAGGTTATATGTGAACAGTATGCCAAAATATACTGATTAAAAAAATTTTAAGAATGATTTAATCAAACAGCTTGATTAAAGCTCGGTTAGCTATAAGAAACTAAGGGGTTTCTGGTGAACAATTAGCTAAAATGGTCTAATCTGGAAAATTTTAAGCTTAATTTAAACAAATAATTAGCTATAAACTGAGTTATCACCAAAAATTAATAAGTTTCCGATTAAGAATAGATAAAAAGACCAAAATTGTGAAAATTTTAAATCCTGCTCAAACGGATAATTCATTAAAAACTGCTATATTTACCTGGAATTATCTGGCCATAGCTGATTAATTATTTTAGAAAAAATTAGAAATTATGAAATATGCTGCATGTCAGAGATAAAATAATCTTTTAAAATTTGGAAAGGAGAAGTTTTTATGCATTATTTATTAAACGAAGAACAGCAATTTATAGTTGATGTATGCAGGCAGATAGTCAAAGACCGTATAGTCCCAGTAAGGGCAGAGCTGGATGAAAAAAGCATTTTCCCCTCTGAAATAATAAGAGAAATTGCCAGAGCCGATCTTTTCAGACTTTTTGTCCCTGAGGAATACGGTGGTATGGGTAAAAACATTTTTGCAGCGTGTATCGTATCTGAGGAAATAAGCAGGGGAGACCTGAGCGTGAGTTCAATATACGGAGCAAGCGGCTTAGGCCTTATGCCTATTTTATTAATGGGCAGCGAAGAGCAAAAGCAAAAATATCTGCCTTCACTTGCAAGCGGTGAAAAACTTGCAGCATTTGGTATTACCGAAGCTGAAGCAGGAAGTGATGCGGGTGCAGTAAAGACAAAAGCTGTTCTGTCGGGGGATCATTATATAATAAATGGTTCAAAACAGTGGATTACAAATGCAGGGGAAGCAGATATCTATACTGTTTTTGTTAAAACAGACACAGAAAAGGGAATAAAAGGTATCAGTGCTTTTATTGTAGAAAAAGGCACACCTGGGTTTGATTTTGGGAAAAATGAAAGTAAATTAGGCATAAAGGCCTCATCAACAAGAGAACTGATATTTACTGACTGCAGGATACCAAAAGAAAATCTTATTGGAGAAGAAGGGTCTGGATTTAAAATAGCAATGAAAGCTCTTGATCAGCTCAGAGTAGTTGTAGGCGCCCAGGCAGTCGGTGTTGCCCAGGCAGCATTTGAAGAGGCTTTGAACTATTCCAAAACAAGGAAACAATTTGGCGTACCGATTTCATCTTTTCAGGCCATACAGCATATGCTTGCGGATATGGCTACACAGATTGAGGCTGCAAGATCTCTGGTATATATAACAGCAGAGGTTATTGACAGCGGGGGAGATGATATAGTCAGACTTTCGGCAATGTCAAAATTATTTGCTTCAGATATGGCCATGCAGGTTACCATAGATGCAGTTCAGATTTTTGGAGGATATGGATACATGAAGGAGTACCCAGTAGAAAAAATGATGAGAGATGCGAAAATAATTCAGATTTATGAAGGTACAAATCAGATCCAGAAAAATGTTATTGCTCATGACCTTATTAAAAGAGAAAGACTTTAAGCTGGGTTGCAGGAAAAATATGATGACTGGCCGATAATTATTTTCTGGCCAGATATCATATTTTCAGGCTGGGTGCGTAACAGCATGCCTGGCACCTAGGTAGCCATGGCTTACCTGATCCTGGTAAATTTACATAAATGAGATATTTGCCCGAGTACCTGCTAATCTGCCAGTGCCACGGGTTTTAACATACTATTAAGAATATTCCTGATTATTTTGACCAGCAAAAAGTAAAAGCCTCTATTGTGATTGAAATGCTTTTAATTAAAGCTCTTCATATTACAGTGCTGTCTCTTTGCTTATCTCCAGGTGATATCGGGTTTTTTTCGTTCAATAATATTGCGATATTTTATTTTTGTTTCCGGGTAACCCAGTCCAACAAACATATAAATTTTCATATTTTCGGGCACACTGAAGAATTCCTGAAGTCCCGGGTCTTCTCTGTATGCAAACAGCAATATTCCGTTATAGCAGCCTCCAAGACCCATGCCGTGTGCGGCTAGCAAAAGATTTTGTGCTTCAATAAGGCAGTTCCAAAGAGGCATACTCATGTCTCCATCTTCACTATTATCAGCATAAAGTGCTATTGTAATTGGAGCTCCAAGCAGCACTTTAAACCCGGCTTCTCTTGTAAGTATACCATTTCGGTCTTCTTTCAGACCTATAAAATAGTTATGGGCAAGCGCTTCAAGTTGTTCAGACTTATCTTTCTCCACTACAATAAATTTTACATTTTGAACATTGCTTGTAGTAGGTGCGTGGACTGCTATTTTAAGTATTTTCTCAATTATTTCTCTGTCTACAGCTTTTTTTGAATAAGCTCTTATGCTTCTTCTGGTCATCATGAGGTTTTCAACCTGTCCGGCAGTCGGCAAATCAATGTTTTTTATGCTTTTTCCCAGAACAGAGTCATTAAAATCAGCCGAAATAGCACTGCTGGGGCAGACACTCATACAGTGAGCGCACCGAACACAGAAATCCGGTCTGACTGTCTGCGCTCTGTTTTTATCATTTAATTCTATAACTTTAACAGGGCAGATATTTATACAATTAGAACAACCGGTACACAGACCGGAGTTAATAGTTACAGCCATTTCTTTTAATCCTTCCGCTCATTTAATCAGCATGTAATGTTTTTTATTTTTTTACATGTCGATGATTATAAAAATTTGTTATCAGCACTAATTGTTATCTTGAAAAAATTTCTCTTGTAACAATAAGATCTATGCCCTTTTCAAGAAAATCGGACATTATAATTTTGCCGAATTCTACTGGGGCATCCAGCTTTAATTTGTCAATTATTTTTTTTGCATTCATCCAGTCATTTTTCTTTATGGGTTTTGTAGTCCTTACAGGAACAACCCTGAGATCTGCGCCATCAATCAAAACCGTAGATGTAAATATTCTCCTCGGATCTGTTATTTCCAATATAGCATATTTCTTGCCTCTGCTGCAGCTCTCTCCAGCCAGCGTGATCCCGCTGCCTTCTTTTTTTGCTTCAATTATGCATGATTTGGGACAAATTATGCACGTAACTTTATTGGTCAAAATTTACTCCTTTATCTCCAGAAAAACCGTGCTCTCCTTCAATATTTCATCAAAATCATCATTAATATTTAAATGGATCATTTCTGCCGGCAGAGCATACTGTTTTTTTATTTCACAAATTGTATTTCCTGAATTATTTTTTATTAAAAAAACAGGTTTGTCGAATTTGTCAGATACTCTTACTGAAATCTGTTTATTTTTGTTTAAAAAAGAATAGTCTTTTAATATCTGCGGCACAACTGTCTTTATTCCTCTGCCTTTGCAGATAAAAACTTTTTTATCTGAATTATAGTAATTTTTTACTTTTCCCATAGAGTAAAGAGCTGCATTTTTACCGGCCAGCTCACCATCGTTTGAGACATAGTCAACCAGATCATATATCTGAACAACATTTCCGCATGCAAAGAAGCCTTCCCTGCAAGTCTGCATCATGTTGTCAACAACAGGTCCTCCTGTCGAACTGTCAATTTCAATTCCTATTTTTTTTGTCAGTTCATTTTCAGGAATTAATCCAATTGACAGCAATAATGTATCACAGATTATTTCTTTTTCTGTTCCGGCAACAGTCCTTTTATCGATGTCAACTTTTGAAAAAACTATTTTTTTAACCCTTCTGCTTCCCTGTATGTCTGTTACCGTATGACTGAGAAACAAAGGTATGCCAAAATCATTTAGACATTGCTGGACATTCCTGTTTAGCCCGCTCGGGTATGGCAGTATTTCAATTACTGCTTCTACTTTTGCCCCTTCAATAGTGCATCTTCTTGCCATAATAAGCCCTATATCTCCAGACCCCAAAATAACTACTCTTTTGCCCACCATTAAGCCGTCTATATTGATAAGTCTTTGAGCGGTCCCGGCAGTAAATACACCTGCAGGACGGTACCCAGGTATATGAATGGACGCTCTTGTCCTTTCCCTGCATCCCATTGCAAAAATAATTGCTTTGGAAGTTATCTTTTTTAAGCCAATCCTGGAATTTAAAATAAAAATCTCATTATTTTTAGTAATTTCTGACACAAAGGCATCTGTGATAAAATCAATATCCGAATTTAACACTTTTTTTACAAATTTGTGCGCATATTCAGGTCCAGTAAGCTCAAGATTAAATTTTTTTAAACCAAACCCGGGATGTATGCACTGCTGCAGAATGCCTCCCAGATACAAATCTCTGTCTATAATAAGGACATTGTCGGCACCATTAATTCTTGCGCTTATTGCTGCAGAAAGGCCTGCCGGTCCTCCTCCGATAACGGCCACATCATAGTTTTCCAATAGTTCGTTTCTCTTCATGCTCTAATTTTTAGTATAGCCTGTAATAATATTGGAACCTTCTTCATTCTTGCAAATTTTCAATATGTCCTGAGAGCCATATTCTGCGATTAATTTTAAAATTCTTTCCAGATCAAAAGCGCCCTGGCATCTTCCGGCCCCGGCCCATGTTCTGAATTTGACTGCATCTATAGTTCTTGCAGGTATTGGCGCCTGTATTGCTTCTATTACATCGCCTTCAGTTATTTCTTCGCAGCGGCAGATTATTCTGCCATATCTTCTGTCAGTCATTATAAGGTTATTTTTCTCACTGGTACTTAGATCCTTAAACATTGGTTTTAATCTGTAATTCTTTATGGGTTTTTGTTTTTTATCAAGTTTTATGAAATTATTATCTATGATACCAATAACCATCCGGGCTATTGCCGGTGCGGAGCTGAGTCCAGGAGAATCTATGCCTGCAACATTAATAAGGCCACTGACAGAATCAGCCTTTTCAATATGGAAATCCTCGTCTTCCGTTGTAGATCTGATTCCTGAAAACTGTGCAATGATATCAGAGTTTTTTATTTTTGGAACAAGGATAGAGCTTTTATGTAAAATATCGCGGAAGTCTTCTTCCGTGGTTGAAATGTTTTCCTTATTATCAATTAATTTTGAATTTCCCCCAAAAACAATATTGCCGTTTATGGTTGGGAAAACAACTACTCCTTTGCTGTATCTGTTGGGCATCTGAAAGCAGGGTTGGTTTATAATACCGGAGTGTGATTTGTCAAGTATATGGTATTCTCCTTTTCTGGGCAGGAATATTAAATCATTCAAGCCGGCCATATTCATGATTTTGTCAGAATCAATACCGGCACAGTTTATGACCAACTTTGAAAAATAATCACCCCTGGCAGTTTTTACTCCAAGAACTTTATTATTTTCCATAATCAAATCATTAACTTCAGTTTTCAGGAGAAAATCCACCCCATTGGACACAGCAAATTCTGCCAGTGCAATTACAAATCTATGAACGTCAACGATGCCGCCAGATGGAACCAGTAATGCATTCATTGCTGCATTTCCTGTGCCTGGCTCTATTTTTTTTATTTCTTCCTTATCAAGAATTCGGAGATTCTTTACACCATTTATTGTGCCCTGTAAAAACAAATCCTTTAAACTCAGAACCTCATCTTTGTTTGTGGCAATTACAAGCAAACCTGTATTTTTAAATTTAACTCCCAAATCAGCGCAAAGCGGAGCAAAAAGCGAATTACCTTCTACGTTTAGCCTTGCTTTTAAAGTACCAGGTTTTGAATTATGCCCGCCATGTATAATTGCCCCGTTTGCCTTGCTTTGACCCGAACAGACATAGCTTGATTTTTCAATTACCGCGGCTTTTATATTAAAAAAGCTTAATTCTCTTGCAATTGAACAACCAGTTACTCCGGCACCTATTATTAATACATCATAATCTGTGTTTTGATTCATTTTTTTATAATCCAGTAATTAATTAATAGTTAAAAAAACTAAAACAAAGTGTATTTCAAAGCCATTTTAAGCTTCTTCCGACAGCCCTGGCCCAATTATTTAATATTTCTTCCCTCCTGAAACTGGGCATTTCAGGCTGAAACACTTTTACAGATTTTAAAAGTTTTAAAATTTCATTTTCATCAGACCAGAATTTACATCTCAGTCCTGCCATAAAAGCAGCCCCAAGAGCAGCAGCATGAGTAACAGAAGATCTCACGACTTCTATTTGTGATATATCAGACTGGAACTGAAGAATAAAATCACTCTTACTTACGCCTCCGCAGACTTTTAATATTTTTACTCGTTCTCCCATATCCTTTGCAGCTGCAATTAAAATATCATTGACCTGAAATGCAATAGATTCCAGGGCGGCTCTTATTATTTCTTCTTTTCCTGTATTGTTTGAGAGGCCTACTATTGTCCCTCTGGCATAAGGGTCCCAGTATGGGGCCGAAAATCCAACAAATGCCGGCACAAAATATACACCCTTTGTATCTTTTATATTTTCAGATATCTCGTCTGCTTCTTTTCCATTTTTTATTAAAGACATCTTGTCTTTAAGCCAGTTAATGACCGCACCAGATGTAAAAACACCACCTTCAAATGCATAATTTATTTTATCATTTAATCCCCAGGCGACAGTGGTCTGTATTTTATTATCGGATAATAAAAAATCTTCGCCTATGTTTATATCCAAATTTGATGCGGTTCCGTATGTATTGACTGCCATCGATTTTTCAAAAGCACCTAATCCGAAAAGCGCAGACTGGGCATCTCCCATACATCCATTTATAGGTATTCTATACCCAATAATACTGTCGTCAAGGAAGCCAAAATCATCGGAGGACATCTTTATTTCGGGAAGGATATTTATCGGTATATCCCATAATTCAAGTAGTTTATTGTCCCACTTTCCTGTTTTTATATCAGTCAGAAGAGTTCTTGAAGCATTTGAAATATCAGTACAATGGTGACTGCCCCTGGTCAGGTTCCATATTATCCAGCTGTCTATATTGCCAAATTTTAAATCCCTGATTTTGTCAGCCAGATATGGGTTGTTTTCAAATATCCATTTAATTTTTGAAGCTGAATAATAGCTGTCCAGAAACAACCCGGTTTTTTCTCTTATTAAATTTGTATGTCCTTTGTCTCTTACAATTTCACAGAGCTTGGTTGACCTTTTACACTGCCAGCTTATCCCAGGGCCTACAGGCAGACCTGTGTTTTTATCCCAGATAACCGCACTTTCTCTTTGATTGGTTATTCCGATACTTTTTATTTGCCTTGGGTTTATCCCTGATTTGCCAATAATATTTTTTATACCTTCCAGAACAGAATCAAATACTGAGACTGCATCAAATTCAACCCACCCTGAGTCAGGGTAGTTTATCGAAAAATATGTATCGCTTTCTTCAACAATTTCAGCATTTCTATTAACAAGGACCACCTTTGTTGTAGTGGAACCCTGGTCTATTGCCATTATAAATTCTTCATCCGGTAAAGCCATTGATTACCTCTTGCTTATTAGTAATTAATAAATTAACTAATCTTATTTATAATTTCAAAAAAAAGATGACCCTTTTCCATGAAGGCATATCATGCTTATTCAAACAATATCGAGGATTGTATCATTTTAATATTGTGTTCTCAATATGGTTATTTGGAACATTTAACATTTTTAACAGTATTTCGGTATTAATTCCCGGACCTTTTTAAACAGGAAAGTAATTTCACAAAAAGTAATAGTTAAAAGTCTGTTGTAAAAAAGTATTGCGTGCTTGGGATACCTTAGCAATATTTCCAAACCGATTTTAAGTGAGATTCCTGAATTATTGATATGGTTTAACTGTTTTAAATATTTTCAGGGTTAAATAAAAATTTAATTTAACCTGTTTTTTTGAAATTAGCATATGCCTGATACTGCAAAAATAATAAAAAATTACACTTGTTTATGTTTAAAAGGTTAGATCTTACAGTCGAAATATTTAAACCTGGCAATATATTATTTGTAAAAATTATGATTGATTTTAAAGTCTCAGGTAGTAAGATTGTAAAATAATATAAACCATTTTTTGCATAAGGGGGAAATAGAAAATGAGTAGAGTTGCTATTGTTACAGGAGCGGGTCGTGGTATAGGAAGAGCTATTGCACTGAGGCTTGCCAAAGATGGTTTGGACGTGGTAGTCAATGATATCAATTCTGATAATTTAAAAAAAGTAGCAAAAGAAATAGAAGCAATGGGACGAAAGACTCTTGCAGTTGTGGCCGATGTCTCCAGCAAAGATGAAGTTTATGCCATGGTAGACCAGGTAGTCAAAGAATTTGGCAGACTTGATGTTATGGTAGCTAATGCAGGAATAACTCATGCAAAGCCTTTTGTAGATGTGACTTTAGAGGAATGGGACAGACTTTTTGCAATAAACTGCAAGGGAGTATTTCTTTGTGATCAGGCTGCAGCCAAGCAGATGATCAAACAAAAAGGCGGTAAAATAATCAACTGTTCCAGCATAGCAGGAGTCCAGGGTACTACAAAATTACTCTCCATTTACTCCGGCACCAAATTCGCCGTAAGAGGTTTTAGCCAGGTTTTGTCCAGAGAACTTGCGGAATATGGAATTACGGTCAATGTCTACTGCCCTGGTGTTGTAGATACTGAAATGTGGGGCGAAGCTGATGAGCAGATGGTTCATTATATGGGTCTGGCAAAAGGCGGGGCTCTTAAACATTATTCCAAAGACATACCTTTAGGCAGAGTAGAGACTCCTGAAGATGTGGCCGGGACAGTTTCTTTTCTTGCATCTCCAGATTCTGACTATATGACAGGCCAGACACTAATAATTGATGGCGGGTTGCTTACGAGCTAGATTATAAGAATAAATTATAAAAAATATACCATCAAGTGTTTTGCTCAGATGAATTTCAGTGGGAAGCCCTGTTTTGGTGCTTTTTATAATGTTTGTTTATAAATAATTAGAAAACCTGCTGTTCTTATTTAATAAATAAGAAAACGCAGTTCTTGCATCTTAACCATAAAAAGTATGTGAAATATTTATGCAAAATACTGATTCTCTATAAAAAGGCTCTTTTATGTTTAAGTATTATCAGAGTTTTATGCTGGCAGCCAGATAATCACATTTATGCAGAATAAATAAATTATACTTTATTCTGTAAGTGCCTTTAAGGCACTTACAGAATAAAATTTACAATCAGGACAAAGCTTTTATTTTTGAATTTACGGAGTGATCATTTAAAACTTTATAATTATGACTCTATGTAATTATATAGTTTAAAAATCACTTTCCTTGTTAAAAATAGCAATTTGACTGGAGGCGTTTTAATTGATAAAAAATATGAAAGATGCTTTTAGCGTCAAGGGCAAAAATGTTCTGGTAACAGGCTGAAATCGTGGGGTAGGTCTGGGCATAGTTCAGGCTTTTGCTCAGTCCGGCGCCAATGTTGCAATAATGGCCAGGGATGAAAAAGCCGCACAGAAAGTGCTTGATGACATCAGTGTTTATGGCGGCAAATATCTGTTTTTTAAAGGTGACGTCATTAATAAAGAGGATTGTGAAAGGGTAGTCAATTCAGTAAAAAAAGAATTTGGCAGCCTGGACATACTGGTCAATAATGCAGGCATATGCAGACACAGAAGAACACTGGATATGGGCCCCGACTTTAAAGACTGGTATGAAGTAATTGATGTTAATCTAAACGGCAGTTTCCTGATGAGCTATTATGCAGCAGAAATTATGAAGGAGCAGGGTGGAGGCAGTATTATAAATATTACTTCAATTGCAGCTATGGGAGTACTTGTCCCCCAGTGGCAATGCTCATATAATGCATCAAAGGCAGCAATCAATCATCTGGTTGAAAGCCTGGCACTAGAATGGGCTCCTTATAATATCCGGGTAAATGCAATAGAGCCTGGCTATACTGAAACTGAAATGCTTGATATAGAAAAAACCGAAAGATCTGTTGAATGGTATAACAGCTGGAAAAAAGCCTGCCCTACGGGCAGATTTCTTACTCCTATAGAAGTAGGTGCTTTATGCGTCTATCTTGGATCAGAAGCATCAGAATATTGCAGGGGTTCCCTGTTTTTAATTGATGGGGGATATCTTTTGCCGAGGTAGTCGGGTAACAACAGCACTTGGGAATACTTCACATGAAGAGCTTGAGATCCAGAATTATCTTTTAGCGTAATTAATTAAAAAATATTATTAAATTATAAAATAATATGAAATAAAGAATCAGATGTATCGCTTGAGGGAAACAGATTTGGCATAAATTAAAATTTCTTTACCAGATTAATTAAGGATATAACCAGCGGATACAGGAAAGGAAGCCATGTTTTTTAGCAAGTCAGGATTATGGGATGTTTCAGATTACGGTAGTACGCCAAAATTTAGTGCCGGAGAAAAAGATAAGGTTTGCATTGGTGGAAAAGACAGGGATATTCTCAGAAAACTGGCAGAAAAAGTTGCTATTTTGGCAGGCAGACCTATTGAAAGCGAGAAAAGGGATCTTTGGTTTAAGCATAATTCACTAAAAACAAAAACCCCTGTCATTTTCTGTGACCCTGAAAATGGCTGGAATGAAATAATTACTGGCAATGATATTTTATGTGAAAGCGAGTTAGCCAAAAAATGGGAAATGGTTTTAAGAAAAGAAATATTCTGGGCAGAAGAAATCCGGGACGACAAAGTTATAGAACCATTATTTGAAATAGGTTATACGCATACTGACAGCGGCTGGGGGATAGAGACAAAAATAAACAGGAAAGATTCAAGCGGATCATGCACCTGGGATGCCCCTATAAAGAATTATGAAGATTTAAACAGAATAAAATTGCCTCAGTTAAATATTGATTATGATACCACAGACCAGACTGTTGGTCTGGCAAAAGATATTTTTAAAAATGTATTGGAAGTTAGATTAAGAGGGGTATGGTGGTGGACTCTTGGAATGACTTTAGATCTTGCAATGCTAAGAGGACTTGAACAAATGATGTATGACATGCCTGATAACCCTGAGCTGATTCATAATTTAATGAACAAAATACAGGAAGGAACTGTCGGTAAACTAAATTATCTGGAAAAAAATAATTTATTGTCTCTTAATTCATCCTGTTATGTCGGCTCAGGTGGTTTTGGATATACAGATGAGCTGCCATCAGGGAAAAAAGAAGATATCAGATTAAAAGATTTATGGGGATTTGGTGAAAGTCAGGAAACTGGCCAGATATCCCCGCAGATGTTTGAGGAATTTGTTTTTAAATATCAGCTTCCAGTTTTAGAGAAATTTGGTTTGAATTGTTATGGCTGCTGTGAACCAATTGAAAAAAGATGGGAAATTATAAAAAAAATCCCTAATTTAAGAAGAGTATCGGTTTCTTCCTGGTCTGATTGTAAAAAAATGGCTGATTTACTGCAGGATAAATATGTTTTTTCATTAAAACCAAGTCCTGCCCAGCTTTCCGTATCAGAGATTAATCTGGAATATGTATCAAAAAATATAAAACAGTATCTTGATGTCACTAAAGACTGTGTGACTGAAATTATCATGAAAGATAACCATACGCTGGGGAAAAATCCTGATAACATAAAAGACTGGGTAAAGATGCTTAGAAAAGAAATCAATATTATTAAAAAATAAATGAGGCCTGAAATGGGAAAATTTGGATTTAATAAGATTGAAAGGAATGATTTTAATTACCCCGAGGTGGGCGTAGGCGTTATAGGGTATGGATTTATGGGAAAAACCCACGCCAATGCTTATAAAAAATGCTCTTATATGAACTGGCCGCCTGCCGTAATTGCAAAATTAATAGCTGTTTGCGGAAAACCTGAGCTTGAAAAAGATACGAGAGAAGCAGCTTTCCGGTTTGGGTTTGAAGGGTACTATAATGATTTTGAACTTATGGTCAAAGACCCCGAAATAAATCTCATTGATAACTGCACTCCCGATGATCTTCATTACAATCCTGTAATGGCCGCAATTAAAGCAGGAAAAAATATATTTTGTGAAAAACCTCTGGCAATGACCCTTAAAGAAGCAAAAGAAATGTATTATGCAGCAGAAGAAGCAAAAGTAAAACACATGCTTGGTCATAATTACAGGTTTATGCCTGCAGTCAGGATGGCAAAAGATTTAATAGACAATGGTTTTTTCGGGACACTATACGAGTTCAGGGGGAAATATCTTCAGTCATATGGAAGTGATCCAGGTGAATTAATTGAAGGCATATGGTATGCCTCCGGAACCATGTCAGGTGTTAATTTGGGGATAGGATGCCACATAATTGACATGGCAAGATTTCTTATGGGCGAAATTAAGACTATATCTGCTATCCAGAAAACTTTTAATAAAACAAGAAAAAACATTAAAGGGCTGACGGAGAATGTAGATGCTGATGAAAGCAATATGGCACTCGCAGAATTCAAAAATGGGGCAATAGGCTCCATAGAATCATCCGGAATTTCGTTTGGCAGACTTAATCAGCATACCTGGGAGATCAACGGCTCAGAGGGCAGCATGTACTGGGATCTTGAAGATCCAAATAACCTGTATGTGTGTATGAGAAAAACTCCAATTAAGGAAATAACCGGTTTCACCAAAGTCTCTGTTACCCAGGGACAGGGCCCATTTGCCTGTTTAGCCTGGCCGCCAGGGCATAATATCGGATGGGAAAACGGGCATATAAATGAATTGTCCCACTTACTTGACTGCATCGTAAACGATAAAGATATAGAACCTTATGGAGCTACTTTTTATGATGGTTATGTCATTTAGGTGATTATGAATGCAATGAAAGAGTCCTCTTTAAGCGGTAAAAAAATTGAAATAACAATTACATAATAATAAAAAATAATAATGCAACTAAA
>CAYNMO010000049.1:12983-13236 GCA_964398155.1 uncultured Actinomycetota bacterium
TATCAGGAGCACGACAGATATATTATATATAATAATTTTTGATTTTACCGGGGTTTTCAAATTATAATGAATGCGTTTCTAAAAAACAGTATTAGTATTTATATCAATAAAATTACCGCTGATGACAGTAGGGCAGCGGGATTTGCAAAATTATTAATTTATAAAATTAATGAATAAAAATATCTGAGCAAAATTATTTAAGAGCTTTCATTTAATAATATTAACGACGCAAATGGTGCTCTTGACACTTTGA
>CAYNMO010000050.1:0-13117 GCA_964398155.1 uncultured Actinomycetota bacterium
ACTTGCCGAGCAGGCAAAATAGCTAAAACCGTGCTCAAAAGAGAAGCGTCCCCTTTTTACTTTTTATCATATTCTAAAAATATTCATCAGGTGGAAAAAGCTGTAGCCAAAAGATGCTGTTATGAAAGAAAGAAGAGACCCTGCAATTACCTGGCCAATTGTGTGACGCTTTATTTTTACTCTTGCCCATGCTACCAGCGGGACAAGCACTAAAAGAAATAGCAGCCATTTCCCAAAAAATACATAATAAGTAATCGATGTGAATGTTATCCAGCTTGTATGGAAACTTATCTTCCAGAAGGAAGTTATTAAAGTTAATAATACTGTTGTTAAAAAAGAAGTAAAAAACAGTGCTCTCAGATAAATGGGGGCTTTTAAAATATAGAAAACAAAATAACCCAGAAGATAGCTTATATTACTTACAATAAGCGGCTTTAACCTGTCTTCTCTTTTGGGAACATGGAGATCGGCTATTATCTTTTTCTTATAGAGAAAAACCACAAACACAAAGGGCATGATACTCCCAAACAAAATACATATCGGTGTCCATATAGCCACTTCCTTTGCAGTTTTTAGCATAAATATATTGATGGTAAGATATGCGAAAATAGAAATATATGAACCATCAAATATATATGAAATCGCTTTGGCAAATTTATTTATTTTCAAGATAAAATCCTTTTGTTTAAAAGAAATAATTAATCAGTTCTCAGTCATTAATTCAATTTTTGATAAATTTCTGTTTAAGTTAAGCTTAAAATTTTATTATAAGTTCAGCTATTTTGACAATTGCTGGTAATAAGCCGCTCATCTAACGGTAAATACCAGGTTTTGGTGAATTATTTGTTTAAATTTAGCAAAAAATTTTCTTTATCAGGCCATTTCGGCAAATTGTCCACCTGAGACTTGTTAAAAGCAAAATAATTTTTACTCTGAGGAATACTTTAATATAAAAACGGCAAAAAATATATTTATTTAATTTTTAGACTTCTATGCCAGGTTTATCAATTCTTCTTACTTCATCTATAACTTATGAATTACGAATGATTACGTTCTATTAGAGTGGTACAGTTTTTAAATGAACTATGGCTTAGTTTAGGGTTTACAGAAACAGCAGCATCTCAGGTGATAAATAAATTTTTAGAAGTAAATTTGCCATCAGTAGTAAGATTTACTCTTAGATGCTTTAATCCAACATCATCACCGGGAGTAGGTATATGAGTCATGTGGACTTCGCAGCCCTTTAAATCAAGTAATTTATTCATTGCGAGCTCGGCTGTGTGATTGGTTGTTGCACTTATGGTCAGCGCAATAAGGGTTTCTTCAAGATCCAGGCTTTCGGAATCTGAGTTAAAAATACCTTTTTTTAATTTTGCAATCTGATTTATTACCTGGGGAGACAGTAAAAATATTTCATCCGGAATTTTAGCCAGTATTTTGATGGCGTTAAGTATCAGGCTTGAGGCGGCATGTAAAAGCTTTGAATTCTTGCCTGTAACAATTCGACCGCCCATAAGCTCAATTGCTGCCCCGCAAAAAATGCCTTCATTGCCCTTGCCTTTTTTCTCGGCTTCAACTGCGCTTTTTCGCGCAATTTTTACTACTTATCTATCGAGAATTTTAACTGAGAGTTCTTCCATTAAAAGCAAAACCCTGTCAACTGTCTCTTTTTTTTCCATCCCCATAATATATTCAGTGTTATAACGAAAATATCTGCGGATAAGTTCCTGCCTGGCTGCGTCCTGCACAACTTTGTCATCTGTTATGCCTGAACCTGCGCAGTTAACCCCCATATCTGTTGGAGAATTATACAATGGCTGCCCATCATTGCTGTTATTGCTTGTTATCCTGCTTAAAATAAGTTTAAGGATGGGGAAACTCTCAACATCCCTGTTATAATTAATTGCGATTTTGTTATATTTGCCAAGATGGAACGGGTCTACAAGATTAAAATCCAAAATATCAGCTGTTGCTGCCTCGTAAGCAACATTTACTGCATGCTTAAGCGGCAGATTCCAGATAGGAAAAGTCTCAAATTTGGCATAGCCTGAATCAATCCCCTTTTTGTGATCATGATAAAGCTGCGAAAGACAGGTGGAAAGCTTGCCGCTGTTAGGACCCGGGGCTGTCACAACAACAATCGGTTTTTCCGTTTTGATGTGAGCGTTTTTCCCAAAACCTTTTTCACTGCATATTTTATCAATATCTGCCGGATAGCCTTCAATTGGGAAATGCATGTAAACTTTGACTCCCCTGTGCTCCAGTTTGTTTTTAAAATTAACTGCTGTGGGCTGCCCGTTAAAGCGGGTAATTACAACAGCAAGAATATCAAGATCCCATTTGCGAAGATCATCAATAAGCTTAAGCGTGGCAGTGTCATATGTAATTCCAAAATCTCCTCTTATCCTTCCATTTTCAATATCTCCGGCATAAATACAGAGTACTATATCTATATTATCTTTAAGGGACTGAAGGAGCCTGATTTTAACATTAGGGTCATAACCCGGGAAAACTCTGGCGGCGTGATAATCAAAACAAAGTTTGCCTCCAAATTCAAGGTAGAGTTTGTTTTTAAACATCTTTACTCTGTCAAGTATTGCACCTGTCTGCTCTCTAAGATATTTTTCATTATCAAAACCGGTTTTTGTCATTAACATATTTTCCTTTAATTTTTACTTATACTTTTTGTTATTATATTTGCATTACATTTTATTTGCCATAACTTAAGTATAAAAACTTATTTTAACCCGTATTTCTGTATTTTTTAAAGTAAAAGAAGTAAAATGCATTAATTAAGGCCTGAAGTATTACAGGTATATATGCCATAAGCAAATACTTCACTAAAAACTGAATTATTTGGCAAGAATTTATTTATAATAGTTAAAATGCAAAAACTTTACAAAAACATATATTTTGACCATAGCGCAACAACCCCTGTCATTGAGGAGGTTGCAAAAAAAGTTTACGACACAATGACGATGTCTTTTGGTAATGCTTCGGAACCTCACTTTCTTGGAATTGAGGCTAAAAATATTCTCGAAAATTCAAGAGAAATTGTCGCAAAAGCACTTAATGGCAGAACAGATGAAATACTTTTTACAAGCGGCGGTACGGAAAGCAATAATATTTCTATTTTTGGAATTGCAGAAGCTTATTTTAAAAAAGGACGGCATATAATAACTTCTCAAATAGAGCACCCCTCAGTCCTTATGCCTTTAAGAGTTCTTGAAAATGAAGGTTACGAAATTACTTATCTGCCCGTTGATGCAAATGGATGCATTGACCCTGCTGATGTTAAAAATGCAATCACAGACAAAACAATACTTGTTTCAATAATGCATGCAAACAATATTATGGGTGCAGTCCAGCCGGTAAACGAAATTGGTGCAATCGCAAAAGAGAGGGATATTATTTTTCATTGCGATGCAGTTCAGAGTTATATGAATTTAAAAATTAATGTCGAGGAAATAAATGCGGATCTTTTGTCTGTTTCCGGACATAAAGTATACGCTCCAAAAGGAGTGGGCGCTTTGTTTGTAAGAAGAGGCGTAAAATTAATGCCTCAAATCTATGGCGGGGGTCAGGAGAGAGGCAGGAGATCGGGAACTGAAAATATAGCAGGAATAGCCGGTCTTGCTGCAGCCACAGAAATACTTTTATCTGATTTTGCCGAAAGAAACGAAAGAACGTCAAAGCTAAGGGATTATTTAAAAAACGCAGTAATAGAAAAAATAAGTGACTCCATTTATAACGGCCATCCGTCAAAAAGACTCCCCGGCAACTGCAGTTTTACTTTTAAGCATGTCGAAGGAAGCGATATCGTAAACAGGCTAAGCGAATACGGGATTGCAATTTCTGCCGGATCGGCATGTAAGAGTTCGCAGGGGCAAACGGCCGATAATTTGCCTGCAATGAGTATATGTCCTGAGATTGCCAGGGGCTCTATAAGAATTTCACTGGGTTTTGAAAATACAAAACAAGAAATTGACATACTTTTAAGTATCCTGCCGGAAGTGGTATCCGGACTCAGAAATCATTACCCCCTGTATAAGGACAAAAGCGAAGACAAGTACTTCATATTTTAATACTTTAAAAAAACCCGTCTTAATACTATAATCTAGGTTCATGCTTAAATCAGGTTCTTAAAAAAGGGCAGGATTATAAAATTATTATTTTAAATTTTTAAATTATCAATACAGTCAAATTGGACATTTAAAACTTAAATTAAAATGAATGCATCTGAGCTAGCAAAAAGGAAACTTTCAATATTTTCACTTGCCACCTCTGTTTTCCTTGTAATATTAAAAACAATTGTCGCATATACCTCCAACAGTCTTGGAGTTTACTCCGAGGCATTAAATAATTCACTTGATATTGTGACAGTTCTTATTACTTTTCTGGCAATTCGTGCTTCAATAAAACCTGCAGACAAAGACCACCCTTATGGGCACGGAAAATATGAAAATTTTTCTGCTCTTCTTGAAACATTAATAATAAGCCTGCTTAGCTTTTATATAATTTATAAATCAATATCGAGAATTGTTACAAAAGACTATGCATTAAACATTAATATTTATGTTTTTATAGTCCTTATTTTTTCCATAATTATTAATATTTTCAGGGTATTATATATAAGAAATATAGCCATAAAGTATGACTCCCCTGCTTTTAAAGCTAACCTCATTAATTATTCAGGAGACATATTAAGTTCTCTAATCGTTATAGCCGGTCTGGTATTTGTAAGGTATGGTATAAATATTGCTGACCCCATCGCTTCAATAATTATTTCACTGATTATCTTATTTTTTAGCGTCAGGCTTGCTTTAAAAACCTTGAGAGACCTTCTTGGCTATATCCCTGCAAAATTAACTGACAGTATTGAAAATCTTCTGAGTGGTTTTAAAGAAATTCAAAAAATTGATCAGATCAGGATCCAGGAGGTCGGAAACATCAAATTCATCAACATACTGCTTTCACTTAAAAGCAGCCTTCATCTTTCGCAGGTTGAACAGATAAAGGAGAAAATAAAAAATAAACTTGGTGCAGAGCTGCCTGATACTGAAATATTTATCGAGACAAAATCATCCCTGTATGATTCAAACATTAATGATCTGATAAAAGAAATAATATTAAATGAAACAAAGGTAAAAGACACGCATAATGTTCTGGTAAGCAATATCGAGGGAAAGCTAAATATCACGATACACCTGGAGCTTGAAAATGAATTAAAGCTTGTGGAGGCTGAAGAAATAACAAAAAATATTGAAGACAAGATAAAGAAAACAGCTCCGGAAATAGAAAGGGTTTATATTCATATCGAAGTTGAAAACAATCCTGAAGACTGGAATGATATCACCGACAAATCAGAAAAGTTAATAGAAGATATCAAGAACTGCATAAAAAATCAGATAGATACAGGAACATGCCACAAATTTACGGTGCTTTTTGATGGTGAAAAATACAATATTTCATTTCACTGCCGTTTTAACAGGGATCTTGAGATAAAGAAAGTTCATTTAAAAACAACGGAGCTGGAAAATATTATAAAGACGGCTCTTCCAGACATAAATGAACTGACGATACACGCTGAACCTGAGAAAAGTTTTTGATTTTTTAACAAAAGTTTATTTGATACTTATCAACAATTGATTGAAAATGGAGAAAATTAATGAATGAAATTAAACAGTTAACCAAGGAAGATGTATTTAAAGCTCTCTCAGAAGTATACGACCCGGAAATTCCCATAAGTATAGTTGACCTGGGTCTGATTTACAAAGTCGAGGTTAATGAGAATAATGACGTGAATGTTGACATGACTTTTACAACAATGGCATGTCCAATGCATGCATACATTAAAGAACAGGCAAGTGCAGCCGTCAAAAAAATGGCCGGAGTTGGAAATGTAATTGTCAATCTTGTTTGGGAGCCAAAGTGGACTCCTGAAATGATCTCAAAAGAAATCAGGGAAAGGCTCAGCAATCCGGAGGAGTAAACTATATTTTTGATATGTAGAATCTCTAATCCACAGCATTTGACAATATCTCTATATTTTTTGTCCCTGTTCAGGCATCAATACTAAAGGAAAACTTATGACAAATAATTTAGTGTTTAGACTGACTTTGATCTAGGTGTCTTAAGTCCGCAGACGGGCCTGACTGAATTGTTACTATTTTTTTTGGAAATACTTTTTTGATTTGTAAAAATAACTTTTAAAAAACACGGAATTAAAGAAATCTTTTTATTTATCCGTCAGTAAAAGTTTTTTATTCTAAGGAGAAAAAAATAAGCATATTAAGGTTGTGTGCAGGACAAATTAATCCTACTGTCGGAGATTTTGAAAATAATTTCAAACTTATCAGCGAAGCTGTTAAAAAAGCAGAGGAGCTATCAGGCGATATAATTATTTTTCCGGAGCTCGCGATAACAGGCTATCCGCCGGAAGACCTATTGCTCAAGCCTTCTTTTATTGAAAAAAATATAACTTACATTGAGAAAATAAAGCTCCTTTCTGAAAATATCATTATAGTCTGTGGTTTTATCGGACGGGAAAATGAAATTTATAATTCTGCGGCGATAATGTATCAGAAAAAGATACTTGGTGTATATAACAAAGAACATCTACCCAACTACTCTGTCTTTGATGAAGAAAGATATTTCCAAAAAGGCAGCAGAAATAAAATGTATGAGATTAACGGGGTCCTGACTGGAGTAAATATATGCGAGGATATTTATTACAGCGAGGGTCCTGCAAAAACACAGGCTGTTTTAGGCGGGGCTCAGCTTATAATAAATATTTCCGCCTCACCATATCATGCGGGCAAGATTTTTGAACGCGAGAAAATGCTTCACACAAGGGCAACTGACTGCAGGGCATGTATAGTTTATGTAAATATGGCCGGCGGACAGGATGAGCTTGTATTTGACGGAAGCTCTCTTATTATTGATGCCGAAGGTTCTATCCTTGCGCGATGCAGGCCTTTTGAAGAGGATTTGCTTGTTTTTGATCTTGATACAGCAGAAATTGATTCAATCAGGCTAAAAGACTCCCGATACAAAAGCCAGAGGCTTGAACTTTTACAAAAAAACATCAGTCCTCCTGAAATAACAGAAATTTCTTTAA
Source organism: uncultured Actinomycetota bacterium (assembly GCA_964398155.1). Classification (GTDB taxonomy): domain Bacteria; phylum Actinomycetota; class Humimicrobiia; order Humimicrobiales; family Humimicrobiaceae; genus JAMDDL01. Next base: position 7,121 of record CAYNMO010000050.1, read on the forward strand.
TCAGCACAGGCAGCACCCAAAAAATATATTGTTCAAATAAGAAACAAGCCGGGAAAGCTGAGAGCACACTCTATAAAGACATGATTTGCTGCGAAGAGGAAGAAATCCTGGAAGCACTTGTTTTAGGGACAAGAGATTATCTCCATAAAAACGGGTTTAAAAAAGCGGTCGTAGGTTTAAGCGGCGGCATTGATTCAGCTCTAACGGCTGTAATTGCATCGATGGCTCTTGGAAATGAAAATGTTTCCGGCATCCTGATGCCCTCACCTTATTCCAGCGCGTCAAGCATTGATGACTCCATTAAGCTTGCGCAAAACATAAAGATAAATTCAATTAAAATACCGATCTCAGATATTTATGATTCTTATCTCGGCACGCTCAAAGATTTTTTTAAATCTGATGATATAAATCTTACAAGAGAGAACATACAGGCAAGAATAAGAGGAAATATTTTAATGGCATTCTCAAATGAATTCGGGTGGCTGGTTCTTTCAACAGGCAATAAAAGTGAGACAAGTGTCGGGTACTGCACACTTTACGGCGATATGGCAGGAGGTCTGTCTCCAATTAAAGATATTTATAAAACAAAAGTATACGCCCTTTGTGAGTTTATCAATAAAAAATATAACAATATTATCCCCGAGAATATACTGACCAAAGCCCCTTCAGCAGAACTTCGCCCCAATCAGACAGATCAGGATTCTCTCCCGCCATATGATTTGCTCGACAAAATAATAAAGGCATACATCGAAGAAGACATGGATTTTGATTTTATGACTGGTAATCTTGGTTTCCCGCAAGAAACAGTAAAAAAGGTCATGCACTTAATTGATATAAGCGAATTTAAAAGAAGGCAGGGTTCACCGGGAATTAAAATTACACAAAGAGCATTCGGAAAAGACCGAAGATATCCTATAACCAACAAATTCGTGGAATAATACAATTAACATTCTTTCTTTTTATCAATAACAGGCTTTTAAAAAATCAGATTAAACATAATCAGTAAATAAGAATAGTTTTTAAAGATAAACCATCAGGGATATGGACGGAGAGATATCGCGGACGCTATAGATAAAATAAGAATAGTTTTTTTAGAAAGATCACAAGGGATTTTAATTTAGTTATATCACGGACGCTATAGATAAAATAAGAATAGTTTTTTTAGACATATTGCAGACACCTTGAGCAAAATAGAATAATTTTTGTATATAAATCACCAAAGCTGATAGCGGAGACAAACCCTAAATAGATGAATAAAGTAAGAATAGTTTCGACAGACAAGCAACTTGTAAATATAGTAAACGTATTATTAGGCAGTGGCTACATTATAACTTCAAAGAATATTCCGGATAATTTTTCATATTTTCAATTAAATAACCTGTTTGTTGAGGAAGAAGATATAAGCGATACGGCGCTTTTAATAGTTGATTTGGCCAATCTAGATATTCCAGGGACATTTACAGTTAAAAACAGCAATGCCTCTTCTGATTTCCTGCAAAGCGGTAAATATTTTGAAGCAAATGACTATAATTTTTTAAAGGAGCTTCAAAGAATTCAGATTCCCAAATTAATAATTATGTCGATTGAACAAAAAACTGTTCTCCTTGAAAGTCTCATCAGATATGAGGATGTTATCCTGCAAAAGCATTTAGAGGAAGAGCTTTTATTGAGAGTAGACCTGATTTTAAATAAATATAACGCAGCAAGCACAAAAAATATAATAGCTATTGAAGATATGGTAATTAATCTTGAGAAATATGAGCTTACAGTTAATGGGATTGTAGTGGAGCTTACTTTTAAAGAATTTGAGATGCTTAAATACCTGGTAAGCAATGAAAATAAAGTTTTTTCAAGAAATGTTCTGCTTTCAAAAATCTGGGGGTATGATTTTTATGGTGGCAATAGGACTGTTGACGTTCATATGAGAAGAATACGCTCAAAACTGCCTCCATCTTATGAGCAGATGTTTAAGACAGTTCGGAATGTAGGTTATATGTTCTCCCAAAAAAATTAACAGAGATTTAACATTACTGTAACTTATTTGAAATATAATTTAAGTAATATAGATTTTAGTAAAATAAGAAAATAGATATTGATAAGAATTTACTTATTTCTAAAAATTTACTTATTTTAAATTATTTATTTTTTTTATTTTTTACCTGTTTTATTTTTTAATATTTACCAAAGACATGTTATAAGGAGCAAAAATGACTGATAGTAAAAAACTTGATGAAATGAAAGAGTATGTTTTAAAAAAAGCAAAAGACAATCATATTAAATTTATAAGACTATGGTTTACAGATGTTCAGGGTATGCTGAAAAGTTTTTCAATTACCGTTGAAGAGCTTGAAGGTGCGCTGGCTGAGGGTATAGGGTTTGATGGTTCTTCTATTGAGGGATTTTCAAGAATTGAAGAAAGTGACATGATGGCTCTGCCGGATCCTTCTACTTTCCAGATACTTCCATGGCGTCCTTCTGAAAGCGGAGTTGCCAGAATGTTTTGCGATATTGTGCATCCGACAGGAGAGCATTTTGAAGGGGATCCAAGATGGGTTTTAAAGAAAAATCTGAAAAAAGCTAAAGATCTTGGTTATACATTTTACGTAGGGCCTGAGCTTGAATATTTTTATTTTAAAAGCGACAAGGGAGCTCCTGAAGTACTGGATCATGGTGGTTATTTTGATCTGACTACTCTGGATGTGGCAAGCGACATGAGAAGAGAGACTATTCTTTATCTTGATGCTCTTGGAATAGGAGTCGAGTATTCGCATCATGAAGTTGCACCCTCACAGCATGAAATTGATTTAAGATATGCCGATGCACTTACAATGGCTGATTCTGCAATGACATACAGAATCGTCGTCAAGGAAATAGCAATGAAGCATAATGTTTATGCGACATTTATGCCAAAACCGCTATTTGGGGAAAACGGAAGCGGCATGCATGTTCATCAGTCTTTGTTTAAGGGAGATAAAAATGCTTTCTTTGACCCTAAAGATCCTTATTGTCTGTCAGCTGATGCCAGAAGCTATACAGCAGGACTGCTAAAACACTGCAGGGAATTTGTGGCAATTACAAACCAGTGGGTAAACTCCTATAAAAGACTTGTACCGGGATACGAAGCACCTGTATATATTTCATGGGCAAGAAAAAACAGATCCACCCTGGTCCGAGTTCCTCAGTATAAACCAGGTAAAGAAAAGGCAACAAGAATAGAATTCAGATGCCCTGACCCGGCATGTAACCCATATCTTGCATTTAGCGTGATGCTGGCTGCAGGGCTTGAAGGTATCAAAAATAAATATGTCCTTCAGGATCCAATCGAGGAAAACATATTTGAAATGGATTACAAAATGAGAGAAAAAGCAGGAATTGAAACTTTACCAGATAATCTCTATGAGGCAGTAAAGAATCTTGAAAACAGCACACTGATGAAGGAAGCCCTTGGAGAACATGTATTTACAAAATTCATTGAAAACAAAAAAATAGAGTGGGACAGATACAGAACATTTGTTACAAATTATGAAATTGACAGATACCTGCCTATTTTATAATCATAGTTTTAAAAAATAATTTTTATTGCAGAATTAAGCAGGAGAGTATTACTGATAAATGCTTTAAAAATAAGAAATAAATATTTTAATTAAAGAAAGGGCTAATTTAATTTTAGCCCTTTCTTTAATTTTGGGGTAATTTAAACAGGAAAAAGTTCTTTAATTATCAACGATTATGCAATAATTATTTTCTTTGCTATCAAAACAATGCTTGCAATTCTGGTATAAAAATAATTATTTAAACTTAAAAATCTGGTTTTAACCTTACACATTATTCCAGGAAACTTCTCTATTTTTAATGTTGCCAAAATTTCAAATATTTATATAAAATATCAGGAAATTTTATATAAAATTACTTAATTAAGTTATTGAATTATATGTATACCATGCGTATAATATACATATAATTTATTAATTATTTAGGTATTTATTGTTTAGAAGAGGTCACAACATGTCAAAAAACAAACTTAATATAACACTGGATCAGGATTTAATTGAATTTTCTAAATTATATGCAAATGAGCAGAGAACAACTGTTTCGGAGCTTATTTCACAATTTCTATTAAATCTTAAAAGAACTAAATCACTAGATCCTACAGAAGTAATAATTTCTGATCCTGAATTTAGTGATTCTTTGCTGGAGACAATTTCCAGAATCAGAAACGGTAAGGAAAAATGGTTAACCTACAAGGATGTTTTCAAATGAATATTTTATTTAGTGAAACATTTTTACATTCACTCAAAAAGCATTCCTCTTTAAAAGAGGCGATACAAAGAAAAGTTGACATGATAATCCAAAATCCTGTATCTTTTGGTGAACCTCTAAAGGGTAATTTTAGGGGTTATTACAGCACTTCTGTTAAAAAAAACTTTTTAATAATATTTTTATATTGTAATTCTTGCAGAAAAAAAGGTGATGATAAAATTATTCTTTGCAGTGATTGCACAAAATGTAGTGATGATACCTTAAAATTTATAGAAATCGGCCCACATGATAGTGCTTACAAATAGTAATTTATAATAAAAAGAACCCCATTTATGTATAAACCTCCCCTGGCTGTAATTATAAAATCCTTTAAATTTAATTATTTCTATTACAAATTGGTGCCAAATTTCATTACTGTCCCTGACCAATATGTTTAAATATTTTGAGTTAGGATAGATAGTTTTAATGGAAGACAATTTTACCTGACTTGCTGCTATGCGAAGCAGCAAACAATTCATTTTAATGACTCTGTAAATAACCCTAAGCCCATAAATATTATTCCTATATTCTTTATTGCCATGCTCAATAAAAATATTGAAACAAAACTGAACGATACATTATTCATAAATAGTATCTTTACCGGCATCCCCACCAGCATTGATATTACTACAATTAAACTGCCGATTTTGCCATATGTATTATTTATTAAAAAGAAAAATATTGTAATTAATGTTGAAAAGAGAAATCCACCAATAATACCACCAAATAATGCACCTAATCCTTTTAGAAATCCTGCATTTTTTAAAACTTGATAATCTCCAATTACTGGTGATGAGCCGATTGCATGCGAAAAATTGATAGTAACATATGCCCAAAATACTCGTTCGAGTACATATAATACACCTACAATGACAACTAATAGTGCAATGGTCTTGTGATATTTTAGCCACGCCCCATAAAATCCTATGGTAAATAATATTATTGATAATATAAGCAATGGTTCTCCCAAATATCCAGCTGCAAGGTATGGAGCACCAAATGGCTTTGTTGGGTTCAAAGGAACATTTGCCTTCTGAAATGAAGAAATAAACCAATCCCCAATGCCATGCATATCTGATACCAGTGTTGCACTGACTGCAAGAATAAATGCACCAATTGTACCTATTAATAACATTTTATTTGCTATCAGCATAATATCTCCTTTATTAATTGTTATTTAACCTAAAGTATCGGGCGGACCCGAAGTTTTCAAGGTGTGGATCTCATTGACTTTCCTGCTTTAGTTTAATGGCAAACATTTCTGCACTTTTCAGGTCCTGGGCATTTGGTCTGCCTCTGTTTATTCCACCAAACCACTTAAGGAAACTATTTGTATTAAAACCTGGACAACCAAACTCACCCACAATCTTATACCCTTTAGATTTAAGTTTCCCTCTGAGCATTAAATGTTGCTGTATAGACGTTTCTTCACCTGATTTTGCAAATATTCCTGGAATTCCACAGGTTGAGAAAATAAATGCTTTCTTCTCTGTGACCTGTGGGAGTTTATCAACAAGTGCAAAAAAGGACTTATGATGTTTTCCGTCATACATGCCTGAACCAAAGCCGATAAGGTCATATTTATGAAGGTCTCCGGGATTTACTTCCTGCGGCTTCTTTATATCGGCATCAAGGACTTTTGCAATAGATTTTGCAATTTTTTCAGTATTATTATGATGATATGAATAAAAAACCAGT
>CAYNMO010000051.1:0-13105 GCA_964398155.1 uncultured Actinomycetota bacterium
AAATTATAAAAAGGAATGACTTATGAAAAATTTTGAGTTTTGCATCCCGACCAAGATTGTGTTTGGAAAAGAAAGAATATCTGAAATAGGTTCATACGCAAAAGAATATGGAAAGAAACTTTTGCTTGTGTATGGAAAGAACAGCATTAAAGAAAACGGGATATATGATACTGTACTTAAATCCTTAAAAGAAGCAGGCTTGACAGTGTTTGAACATCCCGGCGTAAAATCAAACCCGGTACTTTCTCATGCAAAAGAAGGTATAGCAATTGCAAAAAGCAATAAAGTCGACTTTATACTTGGCGTCGGGGGAGGCAGTGTTATAGATGAAGCCAAAGCGATTGCAGCAGGCGCATTATATGATGGAGATGTCTGGGATTTTTATAAAGGTACTGCAAAAATAAAAGCAGCTCTGCCTGTCCTTTCAGTGCTTACGATACCTGCAACTGCGTCTGAGATGAATGGCGGCACTGTTATGACCAATAAAGAGACTACTCAGAAGTATGGTTTTATTGATGAACACCTTTTGCCCAAAGTCTCAATTCTTGACCCTACAGTTACATATACAGTATCAGCAGATTACACGGCGTACTCTGCTGTTGATGCAATCGCGCATCTTATAGAAGGGTATTTCACGCACAATAAAAATCCGCATCCTATCCAGGACAGATATGTTGAAGGTCTTGTAAAAACAATTATGGAAAGCACAGAAATAATTCTTAAAAATCCACAGGATTATGAAGCGAGGGCCACTCTCATGTGGTCAGCGTCACTTGCATGGAACGGCTTGTCAATTGCGGGAGTGGAAGACTCCGGCGTACCTAACCATATGTTTGCCCATATTCTTGGCGCACAATATGATATTGCCCATGGAGCTGCTCTGTCTATTATTATTCCAGCCTGGATGAAATATAAATACAAGGAAAATATAAGCCAGTTTGCAAGGTTTGCAGAGTTGATTTTTGGAATTAATGAAAAAAATCCTGAGTCTGCAGCAAGAGAAGGAATTGAACAGCTTAAAAGCTGGTTTAAAAAAATAGGAAGCCCTGTTTCTTTTAAAGATGCAAAACTGCCGGAAGATGAATTTGAAAAACTTGCCACAGAGATAATTGATTTATCAACTATCTGGGGAATTAGCGGCTATACCAAACAGGTAATAATAGATATTTTAAAGCTGTGCTTGTAAAAGATTTCTTTAAAAGTGCCTTGTTTTGACAGAAATGGTATAATTGCTTTAAGGATTGCTATCCTTTTTTGAGGATTTATCTTTGGATATATTTATTCCTTCTTAAAACATATAGTTGAGCATAATTTTTCTGGCGGGTGAATTTGTATGCTTGTATTGTATGCCTATTTTGTGTATAATTAATTTTAATATTTTAATAAATTAATCAAAACTGGTTCATTATGAAAAGAATAAGTATATTTGTCCGCGAAGATCAGCTAAGCAATATTGAAAAAATAGCAGGGCTTAAAGCCATCTCAAATGCAGAATTGATAAGGGAAGCAATAGATTACAAAGTTCTGCTGGAATTTGGGAGCAACACAAAAGCCGATATAATTAAAACCACAAGAGGCCTCTTAAAACAAAGGCTGGAAAATGATGCAAGTTCGGAAAAAATTGTAGAAAAAATGAGAGCTGAATGGAAACAAAGGGATGACGGAAATAGTAAATAGCAGGATTTTAATTGACACTGATGTAATAATTGACCATTTCAGAGGAAACGAGGGTTTTGGTTTGCTAATCAGTGATCAGTCACAAAATGCCAGTTATATTTCAGTCATCACAATTGCAGAGATCTATTCTTTAATTTATTCACACGAATATGACTTAGTAGAGAAATTAGCCAGTCAATTACATGTATTAAATGTCGATATCCAAACAGCAAAGTTGGCGGGGGCATACAGAATGACTTACTACAAATCCCATGCGTTAAGTATTCCTGATGGTTTAATAGCGGCTACTGCAAAAATAAATGATCTTATCCTGGTTTCAAAGAATATAAGGCATTTCCCAATGGATGATATTATTAAGATAAGGCCCTATTAAAAGTCTGTTTAATGATTTAAATACCAATATCTTAAAAAAGGGATATTTGTTTGGCAGATAACAGGAATTAACATTTGGCAGCAGCGCACACCCTGAGAATTCTAAAAATTCTTTATTGCCAGTCTAATAATCCAAGCAAAATCCAAACAAAATTCTGTTATACTATTGACTTATTATTTTTGCAGTACTATCATAACTGATAATATCAGCATATCAAATAATCACATTATCTTAGTATGGCTTTAAAACCGGTTCAAACTAAAAATTTAGTCCAGGTGGTAGTTGAAGCAATTATTGACCAGATTAACAATGGTGATTTAAAACCTGGTGACAAGCTGGACTCAATCCGCAAACTATCTGAAATATTAAATGTCGGAATAGGTACAGTAAGGGAAGCAGTAAGGTCACTTTATTTTACAAAGATTCTTGACATAATACCAGGCAAAGGCGTTTATGTATCAAATCACAATTTCAAATCACTGCTAAATCCAATAAAATTCTTTTTTGAAATAAAAGATATTAAGAGGGTAGAAGAGCTTTACCGTATAAGAGAAAGCCTTGAAGTACTTGCCATACAGGATTTTTTTAAAAAAGACCTGGCTGGCCTGGATGATTTAATAAAAATTTATAAAAGCATGTCTATAGCATTTAATAATAATCAATATGAACAATATATTGAGCTTGACTATAAATTTCATATTATGCTTTTAGAACTTTCAAAAAATGAGATGCTAAATGACCTTTATTTGTTTTTATATAAAATATTGATTGATGTTATAAAAAATTCAATAAATAATAAAGAGGACCTGTTGCAGGGTTTTAATGATCATGAAATGCTTATAAAGAGCCTGAAAAATAAAGATCTTCCGGGTTCTATTGCAGCAATGAGCAGTCATATTGGGCATGCGCTTGATATAATAAGAAGGGATTTCAACTAGGAAGATAATATACATAACATGTATAAAACATCTCATGATTTTTTAGATTAAAATTAATTGTAGTTTTTTAATATTCTTTTAAAAACGATTGATGGAATAAAAAATTTTTTAACAACTGATAATATCAGTATATCACAATACTGGACCACTTTTCACATAAAATAATACAGGGAGGATTGTTATGAAGGCGTTAAGGATACATGGCCCATCAATTATAAAAATTGATGAGATTACAGTAAGGGAGCCGGGGGAAGGTGAAGCTCTTATAAGAATAAAGGCTGTGGGTATATGTAATTCTGATTATGAGCTATACACGAATGAAATGATTTTTATACAAAATGGCTCAATAAAACTTCCAATGATACCAGGCCATGAATGGTCGGGCGTTATAGAGAAACTGGGCCCCGGGGTTAAAAGGTTTAAAGTTGGTGACAGGGTAACCGGAGAATGTTCTGTAGGTTGCGGAAATTGTGATTACTGCAAAAAAGGCTTTTATGACCAGTGCCAGTTTGGCACAGACACCGGTTTTAGGGGCAGGGATGGCGCATTTGCAGAATACATAACTTTCCCTGAAAGCCACCTCCATAATATTGGGAATATGTCCTTTGAGGATGGTGCAATGATTGAAACCGCCACTATCTCATTAAATGGAATTTTAAAAGGAGAAGTAAGCGCCCTGGACAATGTACTTATTACAGGCCCGGGCCCCATCGGATTAATGGCTGCCCAGATAGCAAAAAAGGTATTTAACTCAAAGAAAGTAATACTTTCCGGTACAAGGGACTCCCGTCTTGAAGTGGGCAGTAAATTTGGACTGGATGGGGTAGTAAACGTGAAGAAAGAAAACTTATATGATAAGGTCAGGGAGCTTACTGAAGGTGAAATGATAGATGTAATAATTGAGACTTCAGCCTCATCAAATATTTTTAATGAAATCCAGGATTTATTAAAACCATGCGGAAGAATAGTGTTGCTTGGTTTTTTTGGAGCCAGGGAAGCAAAAATTAACTGGGATGCTTTTACGGTCAAAGATTTTACTTTAAAGGGCTGTATTGGAAGCCCGGCGATATGGCCCGATTTGATAAGTATGGTTAAATCAAAAAAAATCGATTTAAGCCCGCTTATAACCCACACTTTCCCGCTGAGTAGATTTGAGGAAGGTTTGAATATAATGATAAACCGATTGGAAAATGTAATAAAAGTTGTAATTAATCCTTAAATATTTAAATTTAAAATCAAAAAATGGAAGGATTCTTTATGGTTAAAATAATAGACTTAAGCTGGGATATTAAAGAAGGTATGCAGGTTTTCCCGGGAGATGCGCAGTTTGAAGCAAGCCCTACGTTTAAATTTGATGAATGCGGATACAATGTGCACAAGATTAGCATATCAACACATGCAGGAACACATATAGACGTGCCCTTTCACTGTGTTTCAGGAGGTAAATCTTTAGATGAAATAGAGCTTGACAGGTTTAGTGGAAAGGCATTAATTATTGACTTTAGCAACCTGAAGGCTGGTGAGGAAATAACCCCGGATTTAATATCAAAAAATTTGGATGATATTAAAAAGGCTGAGATAGTAATATTTAAGACTGGATGGGAAAAAAATTACGGAAAACCCAACTTTTATTCAGATTTTCCAGGACTTCCCGAGGAATCTGCAAGTTTGCTTTGCAGCCAAAAAATAAAAATGATCGGCCTTGAAAGCGGGTCTGTTCATCCTATAAAACATATTGAAGTGCATAAAATACTTTTAAGTAATAATGTCCTTGTCTGTGAAGGGTTAAAAAACCTGGATAAGATTAAACAGAAATATTTCAGATTTTTTGCAATTCCTTTAAAATTTGCAGGCCTGGATGGCTCTCCTGTAAGAGCATTTGCAATTGAGGAATAAATATCTGTAAAAGAAAAATTAAAAAAAACTAAAAAATCAAACACTAAAAGAATTAAAAATATGCAGAAATTAAGCCATAAACAGCGGGTATTAAATGCTATAGCCAGAAAATCTGTAGAAAAACATCCGGTTCAAATAGATTTTTCGCCGTTGGCCCTGGAAAAGTATTTAAAATATAAAGGAATGCCGGTTAAAAACGAGGAGCAGTTGCTCGAAGTATTTGATAATCACATTGTATATGCTTTTTTAAATGACCCTTTCAGGAAAACCAGGCGGCGGGAAAAATTTGGAAATGACATTATTTTTGATGAATGGAGCGTAGGTTGGAATGGTGACCAGGAGGGTACTTTTCTTGCTGTTCATCCGCTCCAGGATTTGAATAATTATAATAATTATAAGTTTCCTGACCCTGAATCTGAAGAACTTATGGAAGGGGTTTATGAAACAATAAAGACTTATAGGGATGAATTTATTGTTTCTTCATACCAGGTTTTATGCCTCTTTGAAAGATGCTGGGCATTGAGGGGGTTCGAAAATTTTATGATGGACATGCTTGTTAATAAAAGTTTTGCGGAAGAATTATTGGACCTGGTAACTCAGTACCAGGTTTTAATTGCAAAAAGATGGATAAAAATGGGTATTAATTGCGGGCGCACCGGTGATGATTATGGAATGCAGAATGGTCTTCTCATGAATCCTCAAACCTGGAGGGAAATGATAAAACCCAGGTTAAAAAAAATATGGGATGTCTACAAAGAAGCTGGATTACCATTAATACACCATTCCTGTGGTGATGTAAGGCTGCTGATTCCTGATTTTATAGAAATGGGACTGGATGTTTTAAACAACATACAGGCAGAAGCAATGCCAATCGAAGAGCTTGCTGATAAATATGGTGAAAAGCTTACTTTTTATGGTGGTATTTCTGCACAGGAAGTATTGCCGCACGGAACTCCTGATGATGTAAGAAATGAAGTTAAAAGGGTAATTAAAGTGCTGGGAAGAAACCGGGGGCTTATAATAGCGCCTTCTGTGGCAATAACCTCTGATGTAAGTTTGGAAAATATAATAGCATTTTTTGATGCCATTAATGAATTTAATGTTATTTAAATTTTTAAATATTCATTATTTAACATGTTTTTGCAATTTTAAAGGGCAAAAATTAAATATTTAAAAAATAAAATAATTTTCTTTAAGAAAGGAAAATATTGGAAAATAATAAAAATATTAACGAAGGGCCGACTATAAAAAGATCTAATGGTTTAAAATACCTGCGCGCTATATGGAGAAGAAGGGAAATAGGAATAATTATACCAATAGCCCTGCTTATTATTATTGCCCAGATAATAAATCCTGTATTTTTAAAAGCGGATAATATCATAAACATATTGCGTTCAACCGGTTTTACTTTAATAACAGGCATAGGTATGACCCTTGTTTTTATTTCTGGAGGCCTTGATCTTTCTGTAGGGTCTGTACTGGCCGTGGGAAGCATAGCCACCACGCTTGCAATTTCAAGAGGGGTGCCAATAGTACTGGCAATATTTATAGGGTTGGCCATTGGTCTTGTGCTTGGTATGATAAATGGCTTAATAATTATTAAGTTTCGCATCCCACCACTCATGATGACCCTTGGCATGTATTATATGGCAAGGGGTCTTGTGCTTATTTTTACTGAAGGCAAGCCCGTGTATCCTTTGCCAGATGCTTTCCAGCTGCTTGAGCAAACTTTTATAGTGGGGATACCAATAATAGTAATAATATCTATTGTACTTATTGCTATTTTTCAGTTTATTTTAAACAGGACAGTTTTTGGAAGGGAACTTTATGCCGTTGGGGGCAATAAAGAAGCTGCCAGAATCTGTGGTATAAATATAGGTAAAATAACTTTTCTTGCTTATGCAATTACAGGCATGCTGGCTGCTTTTACAGGAATACTCGTGGCCTCAAGGCTAGGAACAGGCCAGCCAAATATAGGGCTTGGGCATGAGCTTACTGTAATAGCTGCTGTAATTATTGGCGGAACAAGTATAAGCGGAGGTACAGGAACAATAGTAGGAACGGCGCTTGGCGCTTTATTTATGAGTATATTATCAAACAGCATGACCATTATGAGGATATCGGTCTACTGGCAGAACTTTGTTATAGGTGTAATTCTTGTAGTGGCTGTAATACTCGATCAGTATCAAAAGCAAAAAACTTTCGGGTCAAATAAGTAAAATATCTTAAATGATTAAATGTATATAAAATTTTAAAAAATGGGAGATATTAAGGTAAAGCATGAGCGAATCACCATTACTGTCAATGAAAAACATAACGAAGAAATTTTTTGCAATAACCGCATTGGATAATGTAAGCCTGTCTCTACACAACAATGAAATACTTGGTCTTCTTGGTGAAAATGGTGCAGGTAAATCAACACTTATGAAGATACTTAGCGGCCTTTACAGCAGTGATACTTACGATGGTGTTATTGAAATAAATGAAGAAAGAAAAATATTTAATAATACTCATGACTCAGAAAAAGCCGGTATAGCTATGATATACCAGGAAATCAATCTTGAGCTTGATTTAAGCATTGCAGAAAATATTTATCTTGGAAGATTGCCGGGTAAAGCCGGGGTTATAAACTGGAACAAAATTAAATCCGATGCTGAAGAAATATTAAAGCAGCTTGAATTAAAGATAGATGCAAATGTCCGAGTCAGAGATCTCAACACAAGTTTTCAACAAATTGTCTGCATTGCAAGGGCTTTGGTTAGAAAGCCGAAGATTTTAATACTGGATGAACCGACATCGCCTTTAACTGAATCTGAAACTGAGAATTTAAAAAAAATATTAAAGAACTTAAAAAGCAGGGGCATATCCTGTATCTATATAACACATAAACTTGATGAAGTTTTCAGCCTGTGCGACAGGCTGGCAGTTCTAAGAGATAGCAAACTTGTGTCCATTTATAAGAGTGGGGATTTTGACCAGGGGAAAATTATTGAGGATATGATTGGAAGAAAACTTGAAAATATGTATCCAAGCGCTAACAAAAACATAGGAAATGAGATATTGAGAGTAGAAAACATGACAATAGCGCATCCTTACACAGATAATAAAAATATAATTGAAGATGTGTCATTTACTCTCAAAGAAGGTGAAATACTTGGGCTGGCGGGCCTTGTTGGCTCAGGAAGAAGCGAGCTTGTCAAGGCAATTTTTGGTGCTATCGCCTATAAAAAAGGAGAAATATTTTTAAAAGGCAATCTTTTAAATATTAAAAACCCGCAGGATGCAATAAAAGCCGGAATAGGATTGCTGACAGAAGATAGAAATGTTGACGGCTATATAAAAGTAATGAATATTAAAGAAAATATGAGCTTATGTATTTTAAGGGATATTTCAAAATTTCAATTAATCAATAATAAAAAAGAGATTAATAAAGTAACCAGTTTTTTTGATAAAATTAAGATTAAAGCCCCGACCATAAATACTTCAATAACCTCTCTTAGTGGAGGCAACCAGCAGAAAGTAATATTGTCTAAATGGCTGCTTACAAATTTAAAAATACTTATTCTTGATGAACCAACGCGTGGAATAGATGTTGGGGCAAAGTTTGAGATATATAAAATAATGCTTGACCTGGCATCACAGGGTATAAGTATTATTATGATTTCATCAGAGCTGCCTGAACTTTATGCAATGTGTGACAGGTTTATAGTTCTATCTAAAGGAAAAATCATGGCAGTATTTAATAAAAAAGACGCCACAGAAGAATTAATTCTTCATGCTGCAGCAGGCTTTTAAGTAAAGAAGGTGATATTTATAAGGATGTTAAAATTTATATTAACATATAATATCAGTAGATGACCTAATCTATTATTACCGGTTTGATAATTTTATCTGCATTATTTAGAACAACAGAAAGGGGGGCAAATTAAGAAAAACCAAAAAATAAATTTTGAAAGGGGGTATGTAAAAAAAAATAGAATTTTATTTGGCTTAATAAAAATTATTACAGAATTAAAAGGAGTTAATAATAATGAAAAAAATACTTATTATAGTTGTTTGCGGCCTTATACTTGTATCAATGGCATTTTTTGGCTGCAAAACTGCAACTGTCACAACTGCTGCAGAGACCACTGCTGCAGCAACTGAAGCCGCAGCAACTGAAGCAGCAACAACTCAGGCAGAAGCAACTGAAGCGGAAACACCTCTCAGGATAACATTTGTAACCCCTTTATTTGCACATCCCGTATGGCTCGTAGCCAAGGAAGGCTTTGAAGCGGCTTCAGAAATATATAACGTTGAAGATACCTGGGTAGGCCCTCAGGGAATTGATGTTAATGAGATGATAAATCAAATTGAAATTGCAATAACAGAAGAGGTTGATGGCATAATTTCCCAGGGTCTTGTCCCGGAAGCAATGGTTCCCGTATTAAAAAAAGCTGCTGATGCAGGAATACCTGTAATAATAACAAACTCTGATGTTGTTGATGCCCCAAGACTGGCTTTTACAGGCACTGACTATGATAATTTTGGTAAAATTGCAGCAGAAGCGTTCAAAGCTAAATTCGGGGATACGCCAATTAAAATGGCTGGCAGTACATATGCTGTAGATGCGCCAAGCGGTATACTGCCACTTGAGGCCACAGAAAAATATCTTGAAGGCACTCCAGGATTTGAATGGATAACCACTCAGGCAAATAATGCTGATAGAATGCTTGCCATTCAAAAATGGCAGGAAATCTTTAATACCTATCCCGAGGTTAATGCTGGAATTTGTGGAGACGCAGAATCAGGTCCTGCTGCAGCAACTGTAATAAAAGAAATGAATTTAAAGGATAAGGTCGTAATTATTGGTATTGATGATACAGCAGAGGC
This sequence comes from uncultured Actinomycetota bacterium, assembly GCA_964398155.1. GTDB lineage: Bacteria > Actinomycetota > Humimicrobiia > Humimicrobiales > Humimicrobiaceae > JAMDDL01. The sequence goes on from CAYNMO010000051.1 coordinate 9,757, forward strand.
ATTGGATGGAATAAGAGATGGTTACCTGTTTGGCACACTGACCCAGAATTTTTACAGAATGGGATATCAGTCAGTTCAATGGATTGTAGAATATGTTAGAGAAGGTAAAAACCCGGCAAGTGTTGTTAATGATTCAGGCACAACTCTTGTAACAATTGATAATATAGATACTTATTCTACTGAAATGCGAAATCCTGATATGTGGAAATAAAAAGCCACTTAAGACTTAAGTACTCATATACTGGCTGTTGAGTTTATTTAACAGCCAGTATCAATCAATTAAATATAATTTAAGCATATAGAAATAGTATTATGATGAATTTAAAAGAAATAAGTTATAAGAATTATGGTAAGTGTATTGAGTTATCAAACAAAGAAACAGATTTGGTGATAACTACTGAGATAGGGCCAAGAATAATAAGGTACGGTTTTACAGGGCAGGAAAATATGTTCTGTGAAAATCAGGATTTTAAGGTCAAATACAATGATAAGGACTGGCACCTTCTGGGTGGGCACCGTCTATGGCACAGCCCTGAAAGCTACCCCAGGAATTATATTCCTGATGATGAGCCTGTTGAATGCAGTAATCTGGATAGTGGTATTAAAGTTACCCAGAAAATAGAAAAATGGAGCCAGATTTCAAAGGAAATGCAAATACTTCTTGATGATAAACTAAATAAAGTGAAAATAATACATACACTTTATAATAAAAATGCTTTTCCAGTTGAAATGGGATGCTGGGCACTTACGCTTATGGCTCAAGGCGGCATATCCGTTATACCCCAGAGCACTAAAGATACAGGATATATTTATAACAGGTCAATATCTTTGTGGCCGTACTCTAAAATGGATGACTCAAGAATACACTGGGGAAATAAGTACATAGTATTGTCACAGGATAAAAAAAATAAAGAATTTTTTAAACTTGGCATTTCAAACGAGGATGGGTGGGCAGCCTATTTTAATAATAACAGTCTTTTTATAAAAAGATTCGAGTTCTTTAAAGGAGAGAAGTATCCTGACAACGGGGTCTCATATGAGAGTTTTTTAAGTGATTTCACATTGGAAATGGAGTCCCTCTCACCATTAAAAATATTACAGCCCCAAAGCAGTATTTCCCATATTGAAGAATGGGAGCTTATAAACAGTGTGGAAAAGCCCGAAATGGATGAATCATATATAGACATTTCAGTTAAAAAATACATTAACAAAAATACATAAAATTTATAATTGCAGAAGAGCAAATCATTGAAAGCAGTAATAAAAGAAAAAAAAGGATATGACAATATAGTATACAAAGATTTGCCAATACCTGTAATCAGCGATGATGAGGTCCTGATAAAAATAAAGGCAGTAGGAATATGCGGCTCAGACATACACATACTAAACGATGAGTTTCCCTACTGGCCCCCGGTAATATTGGGCCATGAATTCTCAGGTGTAATAGAGCATACTGGGAAAAACACAACGAACTACAAAATTGGCGACAGGGTAACATCAGAGCCTCAACAGAAAGTATGCGGTATGTGCCGCCATTGCAGGCTTGGACATATTCACTTGTGCACCCATAAAAGATCTCCCGGCTGGGGGATAGATGGAGCAATGGCAGAATACATAAAGCTTCCAGAGGCCCTTCTTCATAAACTGCCCGATAATGTATCATTTATTGAAGGAGCAGTTATTGAACCGGCATCAACTGTGACCCATGCAGTAATTGAGCGTGCAGATATAAGGCCGGCTGATTACGTAGTCATAACGGGCCCCGGTCCCATAGGGCTGATTGCATCCCAGATCGCAAAGGCAGTATCAGCAAAAAAAGTAATAATATGTGGAATATCATCAGATGAGCCTCACAGGTTTTCTGTAGCTAAAAGCCTCGGGGCCGATGATATTATAAATGTTGAAAAAAAAGATATATTTGAATATGTCTTATCGGATACAGATGGATATGGAGCAGATATGGTTGTTGAGTGCTGCGGCTCCCAAGCTGCAATAAACACAGCAATAGATATTCTTGCAAAGAATGCAAAGCTTGTATGTATTGGTATCAGCGGGAAAGACAAGCTAAGCCTATCCTATGATAAGACCATATATAAAGAGATTAACATAATAACCTCAATGAGTTCAACATACTCCTCCTGGAAGTATACAATAGAACTGCTTAAAGCAGGAAAGCTTGACCTTAAAAAAGTTGTTTCTGATATTCTTCCTCTTTCTGAGTATAGAATTGGATTTAATAAGGCGCAGGAGCGGACGGGGCTTAAGATAGTTCTTGTGCCTGACGGTGAGTATGGCGGGCATTATTAGCTATGTTCAAATTTGTATGCCTTGTAAAGTATGCATTTCATATATATATACCTATGGAAGATATTTCAAATGTAAGGCCTTATCAGCAGGCATCACTCTGGCAAATCAAGTTATCCTTAAAAAAGACCTTTTACTGCTAAGGTAGTATGTTCGCTGATGCCATGTCAGGGCTAAAAATCTTAATAATTCTTGACTTATAAATCATTTTTAATTAAAGTGTTTATTTGATTTTTTATCGGGCGCTTGTAGCTCAGTTGGATAGAGCGACGGACTTCTAATCCGTAGGTCGTAGGTTCGAATCCTATCAAGCGCGCCAGTGCTTGATACAAACATGCCGGTGGAATGTTTGTGGATTCGAAAGGACTTAAGCTGATGAAGATCAGCGAGTCCGCGTCTCTGCAGCGAGCCAGGCAGGCTTGGGCGAAAGAACGAATCCTATCAAGCGCGCCAGTGCTTGATACAAACATGCCTGTGGCATGCACAATGTTTTTTTGAAATATGTTATAATTTACTTGTTACAGAAGAATGATATTGCAGAACCGTGATATTTTCTGTAAAAGGTATAAAAATATATACGTGGTGGGAGTAGCTCAGTTGGATTAGAGCGCAGGATTGTGGCTCCTGAGGCCGCGGGTTCGAACCCCGTTTCTCACCCCATTTTTTTAGTGCGCCTGTAGCTCAGTTGGATAGAGCGTCGGACTTCGAATCCGTGCGTCGGGGGTTCGAATCCCTCCAGGCGTGCCAGTATAGCTACTTTGTTTGGAAGGCTAAAAGCCTGGAAAAACATGCCGGTGGCATGTTTTTAGGATTCGAAAGGACGGAGCTGATGAAGATCAGCGAGTCCGCGTCTCTGCAGCGAGCCAGGCAGGCTTGGGCGAAAGAACGAATCCCTCCAGGCGTGCCAGTATGGCTACTATGTTTGGAAGGCTAAAAGCCTTAGAAAACATGCCGGTTGTTTTGATTAGTTTGAAGGCTTAAAAAGCTTTCAGAAAAGCAGTACTTGAATGGGTCGTTAGCTCAGTAGGTAGAGCACCTGACTCTT
>CAYNMO010000052.1:0-2474 GCA_964398155.1 uncultured Actinomycetota bacterium
GATTTTTTCAACACTTACAGTCTTTTCTTTTTTTATTAATTCTTTTATTTCAATTATTCTTTTTTCAGGTAATCTCATGTTTTTACTTGAAGCAGTATTTGATATTTTATTAAATTTTTACTGTTTTACTGATAAAGCTCAATAAAATCATAAAACATTAATCAGGCTTTATTTTTTTACGTAATATCATTTTTCCATTTTGGCAAATGAATGTTATTTTTATAAATAGTTCCTGTTTTCAATAAGACCAGACGCAGTAATAAAACTTTAATGAACTTTTATTAATTTTTATGAACTAATTACTGATTATATTGTACCAATATTTACTGTCAAGGATTTCTTATAAAAGGTTTGTAAATAAATTAAAAGATATTTTTTATTTATTGCTGCCTATAAATATACTCATTTCAGAATAAAAAGAGGCGGTATTTCAAAAAATATTCCCTGCATGCGGCTATATAATTATTCTAAAATCAGTTCAACGCGGGGAATATTAATAAAATGTTTGTCCAGTGTCATAATTTTTGCACTATTTCTTATGGAAACTGCTGCAATCAAAGCATCCGTAACTGGAATTATTCTGCCATTTTTTCTTAAATTAAAAGATATTTCCCCCGCCATAACCCAATCTTCAAAAGCGCATTCAAGATAAGGAATTGCATTAATTGAATTCGCAAGAAGAAGATGCTCTTTGTCATCCTTTACCCCCTGTATTAATTCAGCAATAACTGGGCCCGTCATGTAAATCGAATCAAGATACAGGTTTTCTTCGATGAATCCGGCATATCTCTGGTTATTTTTAAAATATTCTATCCAGACCGAAGTGTCGACAATAATCTTACCACTCATCGGTTTCGGCTTCCCTTATTTTTTTTATATATTCCTCATCGAATGTTATTTTGGATTTTAGTGCCATAAATTCTTTTAATTTTTTAAATCTGACTGCATCTTTTATGGCACTTTCTATAGCTCTCGACCTGTTAGAAGTGTCATATAAAACTTCTGCTTCTTTAATGATTTCATCTGAAATATTTATGGTTGTTCTCATGTTATATCACCTGAATATAATTATACATAACTTGGTTATTCAAAACAATATGTATAATGTTATTACTTCTAAAGAATACTTCCTAAAAATAGTTCATCACGCTACCAAGAGGAATTACGCTGGAGAGTTAACCAATCAGATCCCTATGTTAAATGATGGAGATATTTCCAATTTAAACTAGTCTTTTTTGCAGGACACTTTATCTGCTGTAAAGGGCTTTCATCGCACATGCCCTTAATTGAATCTTTTTAATAACTTGTTTTTGAATTATAAAGGCGCACAAATAATTAATATTCATGCGCCTTAAGTAAATTTCAATATAATGCAAAGCATGCATAAAACTTTAAATATCTTATATGTTTTTGCAAAACCAGACTGAATATATACTGGCAGCAAAAAATAATTATTTTAAACTGCCTAGTGTACGAAAATCATTACAAGAATTCCTGCCAGGGCGATCAGTATACCAAAAACGAGAGCAGCAGTTGCACTTGTTTTATTTCCCTGAACTATGTCTGCCTCATTTCTTACAGAAACGATAAATGGCTTTTTACTGTCCCTCGGCTTTTCGATATTTACACGACCGCCTGCAAGTATCGCTTCCCCAAGAACATAAAGCTGCCTTCCGAGGGGAATGGTATTTTCAACCATTCTAAAGCCAAGAGTTCTTGCCCCCATCTGGCCAAAGCTGAAGCTGCCAAAAAATCCATAACTTTGTATATTGTTGGCAGGTTCAAACCTGTCCATGGTCTTTAAAGGCTCAAGCTGCAGACCGGATTGTGAAACATCGATAAATACCTTGTCTTCGGATTGCAGATCTTTGAGCACAATTGTTCCTGAGCTCTTCTGGTTCGTAATGAGTGATTCACTTTTTTTCATCCTCTGGTGGCTGCCTTTGTCATCAGTATAAGTTTCAGTCTCCTCAAACACCTGGTAAAGGTCTGCATTATAATATGCAACCTCTGTTTCAGAGAAAGGAGCTTTCTGTAAAGTGTCCTTTTGGGCAAGTCCATTGAGCTCGACATAATGCCTGTAACCTTCCAGCCCTGCTTTTGCATTTTCGGTCAATATTGATACAAGCTCACTCATGGAAGTTGTCTGCATAAATTTTATTTCAATATTTTTGCTCTTTATCTTCCAGGGAATATAGAGGCTGCCAAACACGCCAAGTATAATTAAAATACCCCCAATAATAAATGATACCATGCAAGTCCCTCCTGTTTATTCTTTGGATAATTCCTCTTTTAATCGAGCCATTTCATCATCAGCAGCCTTTTGTTTTTCCAAATCTACAAAAGGATCGTTTTGCTCTGCACTAAGCCCGGAAACCTCATACTCTGCATCTGCCTGTGCTTCTTTTTCGGCAATCTTTCGCTCCATTTTATCCATTTTTGCAAATGCCCCGGAACTGTCAAGATTCCCTATA
>CAYNMO010000052.1:2484-12916 GCA_964398155.1 uncultured Actinomycetota bacterium
TTTTCTTGCATCTGCCACGGTGTCACGAGCCATCAATATCGACTGTCTGGTCCTGGCTTCATTAAGCTTCTTTTTTAAAATATCAACCTGACCCTTTAATATATTTAACTGGTTGGAAACATCCGTATGCATTTTATCTAATTGTTTTACATTCTCATCAGCCTTGATTTTGTTATCTACGGCCTGTTTTGCAAGATCATCATTGGCGGCCTTGAGCGCAGCCTTTGCCCTGTCCTCCCACATTTTTGACTGTGCTTTTGCCTCTTCAAGCTGTTTTAGCATCTGACGCTCACTTGCCATTACAGAGCCAAGCCCCTGAACTGCACTTTGAAGCTGCTCTTCCATATCAATTATGATCTGCTTGACCATTTTTTCGGGGTCTTCGGCCCTGTCAATAAGGTCGTTGATGTTTGCCTTGAGAAGATCTGCGAGTCTTGAAAATATTGCCACCTTAATACCTCCCTGTTGTTATTTTTTGAGATATTTTATTAATTCCTGAAACTTTATCAGGTTATTAAATAATTTTATTATCATCATAACATAATTTCCCTGACCTTATTTATTTAACATTAAGAGGTATTTAAAGTCAATGTCAGTTTGTAATTTAGGTGCTAAAAGTTAGATTTGCAGATATGGTTTTTAATGTTTAAAAATTCGGATTACCAGGATCTCAGCAAAGGTGATGTTTGAAATAATTGTGCTAATATCGTGCTCAAAAGGGGACTGTCCCCTTTTGACTTTTGAGTTATTAGTTCTTGTGAGCATGGAATTTAATTGTGCTAAAACCGTGATCAAAAGAGAAGCGTACCCTATTGATAATTGTGCTAAAACCGTGCTCAAAAGGGGACTGTCCCCTTTTGTTCTTTTGTTTATGATTTAATAACTTTTAAATCTGTTACAGTAATTTCATTTTCCGGCAGTATGGTGTGGTAATACCATTTTCCGGTTTCCATGGAGTAAACCAGATTCCAATTGGTATTATATGAAAGCGTTTTTAGCTCACCGGTTTTTGAATCTGTAAACTGCAGGATATACCCTGTCTCTGGCTTGACCATTACTCTGCTTCCACCTGTAGAATAATATATATGCTCATTTGCCTTTTGCCAGTCTGCAGGATTTAATCCAAGATCAGTAAATGAATATGGCAAAAAAGAGCGTGGCCATTTTCCGGTCTTATCATAAAAATTCTGGGTAAGATCAATCATTGAACTGGTTATTTCAGTAAAAGTATTGCCCAGAGGAGTAACCATAGTTGTGGTAGTGGGGGCAACAGTTGTACTAACTATGGCTCCACCATTAGAATCTGATTCGGTTTGCGGCAAACCAAGATCATATTTCCCGCCGGACTGCATTATGCCATTTCTAAAAACAATATCATCTGTTCCTTGCTTGCCATCTATGCCATAACTCGTAAAAGAATAGTTTACATAATTACTATCAGTTAAATATATATAATCTCTCTGCCACTGATCTTTTGTGCTGTAATTTTTAATATAATCAGAAAGCACATTCGAGCCAAAGCTCCAGGGATAATGACCAATATCGGATTTGTAAGATTCAAGGCTTTCAGCTATAGAAGCCATTTCAGTTTTTGTGGCTGATTCTTTTGATCTGTCCTTCATGCTCAGGTAAGAGGGTATTGCTATGCCAGCAAGCACAGCAATTATCATAAGAACCAGCGCCAGCTCCACTAATGTAAAACCTTTTTCATTTTTAAAATACATAAATTTATTATATACTTTAATTAAAACTTTTAGTATAAATATTATTATTTATTATTTATTATTGATAGCTTGAATATTTTTATTAAAATAGCAGCAATGTTAATAGATTGAAGAAGTTATAATCACGCTTTGCTCTCAGTTAAAAAATGTTAAGAGGCATCAATAAATTCTTTACAGGTGATTTGCCATTTTTCTAATACTTAAACTAGTAAATATAGTAATTATTATCTCATAATATTTTTATAAATTCAATTAATATGATTTGACAGCTATTTTGAAGTAATTGACTATCATCTTAAATAAATTATGATGTTTTTTGCAGATCTTTTGCAGGATACAATTTCTACGGGATGACTTCAGAGGCAAGAAACCGTTAATGCCACACTAAATTAGCTATATCAAAAAGATGCCCCAAAGTATGAATAGTACTCATCAGTGTAATTATTATTTTTCACCAAACTCACAACAGGACTTTAGTGTGTTAATAATTATAAAAAGCACTATTGATACTTTAGGGCGATAAAACTGGCAATTATGTTTTTTTCTTTATCGGCTAAGCCTTTAACAGCTCTCTTCTTCTTACCCTGACAGAGTCAATAAGAATTGCTGCAATCAAAATAATTCCGTTAAAAGCTTCTCTCCAGTTAACTGGAACTGACATCATGGTAAGGCCATTTGAAATTGAATTAATTATTAAAAGCGCAATAGCTACTCCTACAAGTGTTCCTCTTCCGCCAGCCATGGAAATGCCGCCAAGAACAACAATTGTTAAGATAGTAAACTCAAAGCCAAGACCAAACTCTCCCTGAGCAAAAGCTGCCTGGCTAGTCATTATGACTCCTGCCATAGCAGAGGTAACCCCGGCTATTACAAACGCCCAGAATTGCATTTTTTTTGTTGAGAGTCCCGCAAGTCTTGCCGCACTCGGGTTAGCTCCAACCTGATAAATATCTCTTCCAAATTTTGTAAACCTCAAAATCAGATATGCCGCCACAAGGATAACAAGCAGGTAAATAAAAGTATAAGGAATTGCTTTTTCTATAAATCCTCTTCCTAGTGCAATGTATGACTTGTTAGCTATTAATAACGGATCATTTGCATATAAAAAAGAAAGCCCCCTGAAAACTGCCAGCGTTCCTAAAGTTGTAATAACAGAGTTTATCCCAACAAAAGTCACAAGAAATCCGTTTAATGCTCCAACTGCTGCGCCAACCAAAAGACCGATAATAATAATTACAGGTATAGGTATATTCCCACCAGCTACATTAAAAAGCTTGCCCATAATAACTGCTGTAAATCCAAGGATTGACCCTACGGAAACGTCAAAATTGCCTGTCAGGACAACAAATGTCAGCCCAACAGACATTATTCCCGTTACGCTAAGGCTTGCTAATATCCCTTTAAAATTTTGAAAACTGAAAAAATCTTTGTTAATACCGCCAAAAATAGCAAACATTACAATTAAAACAACTATAAGACTGGGAGAAATAGAATTTACTTTAAAAATATTTATTCTCTGCCCGAAGCTTTTAACATTTGCACCGGTTTTTTCTTCTGCCATTTATGCTCCATTCAATAACAATTTTTAAAAATAAAAATAAATGCAAGCAGACTATCTCCTGGCTGCTCTTGTATTTCTGATTTCATAAAGGGAAACAATCAAAATAAGTGCAATACCCTGAAACATCTGAATAAAATACGATGGTACGTTTAAAACAGAAAGACCATTAAATATTACCGTAACTATTAAAACTCCAATGAGCGTACCCCAAACACTTCCTGCACCGCCCGCAAGTGAAATACCTCCAAGGACTACTGCCGAAAGAACAGGGAGTGACATTTTGCCGCCTGCTAATGGGTTGCCAACTCCTGTAATTGAAACCATCACAATAGAAGCAAACCCTGCAACAGCCCCCATAAAAGTATAGAGATAAATTCTAACATTTCTTACCTTAATTCCTGAAAGATTTGCAACTTTGGGATTTGCACCAATAATATATATTATTCTTCCGACTTTGGTATAAGTAAGAATAAACCAGAAAATAATAATAAAAACTATCAGTAAAAACAGAGGAATGGGAACTTTTAGAAATGTTTTGGTAGCAAAGTAATATAAAGGATCAGTGAGCATGGAAAGTGAGTGTGCGCCCGACATTACATATGCTATTGCAGTAAAAATAGACATTGTTCCGAGAGTCAGGATAATGGGCAGAAGATCAAAAAACTCTATTAATACACCGTTTATGAAGCCTATCAGTGTTGCCGCCAAAACTCCAATAACAAGTGTAACAGGTAGAGGCACTCCATAACCATAGATAATTGCCATTAAAACTCCAGTAAAAGATATGCTGGCCCCGAATGAAATATCAAGGCCTCTTGCAATCATAAGGGGGGTAAGACAAAGGGCTAAAATACCGGTAATGACCATATTTTTAAGCATTTTGCTTATATTATCATAAGATATAAATGACTTGTTTCAAATTCCAAAAAAAATAACCATAACTATCAGTGCGAGCAACAATATAATTGTGTCGGTTAATTTAAAACTAAATTTCTTTTTTTCAGTCAAGTTTTTTACCATATGTTTTACCTTTCTTTTAAACCACTTTTCTTAACTTAAGCAGTTGCACAATGCATAAGCTCTTCCTGGTTAGTATTTTTAGTGATGAATTCTCCAGCTATTTTTCCATCTTTCATTACAAATACTCTGTCTGAAATAGATAATATTTCCGGAAGTTCTCCGGATACTATTAAAACAGCCGCGCCCTGAATGCAAAGCTCTTCGGCTATTTCATATATTTCAGCCTTTGATCCTATATCTATTCCTCTTGTCGGCTCGCTCATCAGAAATATTTTTGAATTTCTTTCAAGCCATTTTGCAACAACTACTTTCTGCTGATTTCCGCCTGAGAGACTTTTAACTATTGTCTCAAGGCCTGGAGCTTTCATACTTAACTTGTCGAACCAGCTTTGAGCATGCTCATTCTCAATTTTTCTGTCAAGCATAAAACCATTTCCTATTTTTTCAAGGTTCGTAGATGTAATGTTTTGTTTTATGCTTAAAGGAAGAGCGACTCCCTCTTCTTTCCTGTCATATGGTATATAACCTATTTTATTTAATTTGGCCTTAAATGGATGGTTGATTTCAATTTTTTTGCCCTCGACATATATTTCACCACTGCTTTTTTGTTTGTCGCCAAACAAAACCGAAAATAATGTGTGAGTACCTGATCCCAGCAAACCAAAAAAGGCAATAATTTCTCCTTCCTTTATTTTAAAGGAGACATTTTTAACTTTATTTAAATAGTTGATATCTTTAACCTCAAAAAGAACTTTTCCTTTTGCGATTTCTTTTTTCTTGTATTGTTCTGATAATTCACGACCGACAATCAAGTTGATTAATTCCGATCTTGATGTATCTTTTGTAATTACCTCTCCTACCTTTTTAGAATCTCTGAGCACGACAACCCGCTCTGTAAGCTCAAATATTTCTTCAATTCTATGAGTAATATATATTATTGAAACGCCTTCTGATTTGAGTTTTCTAATTACCGCATAAAGAACAAGAACATCTTTCTCTGAAAGCGCTGACGTAGGTTCATCCATAACAAGAATTCTTGCTTTTTTTCTTATAGCTTTTGCTATTTCAACAAGCTGCTTGCCGCCTACGCTTAAATTTTCCATATATTCACCCGGATTAATATCTGAACCAAGGTTTTTTAGAATTTCTTTGGCTTTTACCGCCATTTTACCCCAATTAACGATTCCAAATTTATTTCTTAAAAGCTGTCCTGCAAATATATTCTCAGTAACTGTAAGTGCATCAAAAGTATTAAGCTCCTGGTAAATGACTCTGACTCCTGCTTCAATAGCCTGATGCGGACTTGTAAATACTTCCTTCTTGCCGTCTACATAAATTTCTCCATCTTCAAGTGAATAATCTCCGGATAAAATTTTTATCAGCGTTGATTTGCCTGCGCCATTTTCACCAAGAAGGCCTAAAACTTCGCCCTTGTCAAGGTTAAAACTGACATCATCCAGTGCTTTTACACCTGGGAAGTTCTTGGAGATGTTTTTCATTTCCAATATATATTGATTATTTTGCGTGTCCAAGTCAAAACCCCTTTTTTAAAATATGTTTAAAATGAACCTGACTTCTATATAACTAATAATTTTAAATAACAATTATAAAAAATAGAGCAAACTTAATTTTAAAAAGTTATTTAAAATTAATCCATAATTATTAAATTTAAAAACATGATGCCGTTTTATTTAATAAACTTCAGGGAGAAGTAATTGTAAAAAATTTGATGACAGTGATTTGTTTTTTTTGTAAATTTTAAAAACTATAAAATTAAAATAATCTTATTTTTTATCGGCTGCCCTCCTAATTATTTGGCAGGACAGCCGATATTTTTTTAAAGATGTAAAACATAAAACTTTTTATAAAATATTACTATTTTACAGGATACATAGCGTCGATATTTTCTTTAGTAACGATTTCGTGTACTACTAACATTTCTTTAGGAACAGCTGCTGCTCCACCATACATAAATGTAAGTGCACCCGGGATTAAATATTCGCCATATTTCTCAGGGAAGTATGATGAGTCTCCGTCAACAATATTGTCTCTGATAAGCTGCATACCAAGTTCGTCAAGACCCCGGGAAGCGATAAGATAATCATCCGGATTCCATCTTCCAAGAATATCAGCTGCAGCCTGAAAACCTGCTGCGCTTTGGTCGTTAAGGCAGAATGCAACAAACTTTGTGTCCTTAGGATATTTTGCCAGGATGCTCTGATAAGCTGTTTTAGCTTTCTCATTTGAAGATGAATCAGCATCTGCCCAAACACCTTTACCACCAGCTATGTCAGGATTAACTATGTCTCCGTATTTCTTTATCATTACTTCTACAGAGCCTTTTATTCTCTTAAATACTGTTTCTCCAACCTGAGGAACATTCTGATAAAGGATTCTGTCAATTTTATCAATTCCACCGGCTTTTTCAATCTGCTCTATCATCCAGTTTCCTGTAAGTTCAGCAGTGCCCTGATTGTCAGCGCCCATAAATGGGAAATCGCCAACAGGTACATCAATAGCGATTACAAATATACCTTTTTCTTTGGCTTCTTTTGCTATCTGGTCATTTATTTTTGCATCAAACTGGAATTCAAGAAATACATCAGGTTTCTTGTTGAATATGATGTCTTTGTTCTGGATTGCTATAGCTGCGTCTGCTGCATTGTCAAGAACTGTAAGATCAGCGTCTGCGCCGCCAGCAAGCTTCCATTGTTTAATAATGTCATTTTCAACTGAAGTACAGAATGGGAATGACTTTATGATGTTTGCAAATGCAAGTGTATGACCTTTTGCCGGCTCTCCGTCATATTTTCCGGCTTTAGCCATAGCTCTGAAATCATCGTATGTTTTTCCTCCAGCGGCAGCAGCGGCAGTTGTTTCTGCAGCAGCAGCGGTTGTTTCAGCAGCAGCAGCTGTTGTAGCAGCGGCAGCTGTTGTTTCAGCAGCAGCTGTTGTAGCAGCGGCGGTTGTGCAACCCGGAAGAATTGCCATAGTTAGAACTACAGCAACAACGAGTGCAAGGATAGAGAATGCCTTTAGTTTACTCATTTCTTTTTTCTCCTGTCTTGTTTTTTATTATTTATTCCTTGTTTCTATCTTGAATTTATATGCTGTTGGATCTGATATACAAGTCTTTCAGCATATAAAACAAAATAATTTTTAATTGTTTGTTTTTTTGAAATAAACAAACTATTTAAGTCTTAAAATATTATTTTTTTAGTCCTTCTAATGCCTTCACAAATTCTTTTGCAGCACCTGATGCATCAGCTGAATACAGTTCAATGCCGTGCCTGTCTGCAAATTCCCTTGTTACCGGAGCACCGCCGACGGCAAGTATTACTTTGTCTCTAAGACCTGCATCTTCGATAGCTTTTATATGCTCTGGAATATTACCAAGAGTTGTTGTCAGCAGTCCTGAAAATGCAACAATATCAGGCTTGAATTCTTTTATAGCCTCAACAAATTTATTGTAGTCAACGTCTATCCCCAAATCAATTACTTTAAGCCCCTGTCCTTCTGCCATTGTTATTACAAGATTCTTTCCAATGTCATGAAGATCCCCTTTAACTGTCCCTATCATGATAGTTCCTTTTTCAGCAATATGTTCGCTTCCCACCATTCTGGGTTTAAGTATATCCATGGCTGTTTTCATTGCCTTTGCAGCAAGAAGCATATCCGGCATATATAGTTCTCCTGTGCCGAATTTATCTCCAACAAAAATCATGGCTTTTGCAAGTCCGTTATTGATAATGTCTTCAATCTTGATATTTTCATTTAGGGCTGCATCAACAAGAACACCTATTCCCTTATAATTACCTTCAACTGTTGCATTATAAATTTCATTAAGTACTGCCATCTGCAAACCTTTCTCTAAAAATTATTAAAACTTATTTTAAGAATTTGAATCGAACTCTGATTATAAATAACTTTTAATAATGTAATATTTTTACATTATTATATTTTTTATCAATATTTTTTACATAATAAGTTAATTATTTAAAAAAAACAATACTTCGCCAATCTTTACATTACAAAAAATCAGTATTTGCCATATTTATGGATAGAATTAATATAGGCAATATAATTTTCATGTGGAATATAATTGACTATTGAATGAGAGCAGGCTGCAACATAACCATAACCCGGTTTAAGTATCTCCATATGCTCCCTTACGTCTTTTTCAACATCTTCCGGAGTTCCATTCCCAAGAGGAAATTCAACATCAATATTTCCGTCAAGACAAAGTCTCTTTCCGTATTTCTTTTTATATTCTCGGTAATCAATTCCATAAGGATCCATAGGATTAAGAGTGTTAAGCCCCATTTCGATTAAATCTTCCACGATGTCATCTATTTTGCCATCAGAATGAAACATAACAGGTATCCCTGCATTTACAGCAGGCTCAAATATTCTTTTCATCCTTGGCACCCATATTTCCTTGAAAATTTTTGGGGGTATGAATAGTCCTGTCTTAAAAGCAACATCATCCGCTGGAAACAAAAAATCCACTCCGGCATCTACAAGAGCCTTTGACATTTTTACAAAATGAACAGTTGAATCTTCAAGCATTTCTTCAATAAGGTCCCTGTCTTCATAAACCATCATCATGAAGTCATTCATTCCGCAGACAAACTCATACAATGTTTGGATGAGGCAGCCATAAATCGCAGTAACTCCAATTTTGGATTTTCTTCTTGCTATGCATTCTTTATATTCTTTGACATAGCCGACTGTACTAGCAATTGCTGAATCTGAATCTAGTTTTAAAGCCTCATAGTCTGCTCTGGTTCTTACATCCTTAGAATAAGCGTTAACCCACTCACCACTTTCATTCTGCTTTTTGTATGGTGTCCACAACCCGCCATCAAACAAAAGGGCGTCCTGTCCAATTATTTCACATAAATCAATAAAGTCATCCGGAAACATTGGTCTACCTGCTTCAGCATTAGCGCCTTTTGCAGGATCTCCACCGTAAGACAAAGAATTTCCGGCATATTTCCCAAGGATTTTTTCAACATGTTTGTCTTCAATTAAAATTTCAAAATTAGGAACTCTGTCAACAGGTTCTCCCCTAAAAGCTGCCAGCAGTCTTGCCTTATCCGGAGATCCTTCATAAGGCAGTATTTTTTTTGATTCAATCAAGATACCCTCCCTGTTCTTTAATAATTTTTAAAATAAGTAAAATAACATCGATCTTAAAAAAACGTTATTTTACTTTTGCAATTATAGCATTAATCTTAAAAAAACGTTATTTTACTCCGGCAATTTTAATATTAATATTTTTTTCTTTTAGTTTTTCAAGAACACTCTCTTCTATTAGTGCGTCAGTAACAAGAGTGTCTATATTATCAAATCCTATCCAGTTTATTGTTCCGTTTATTTTGAACTTACTGCTGTCAGCAAGGCAAATGTTTTCTAATGATTTCGCTGCAAAAGCCTTTTTCATGCTGCTGTCAGCAGGAATAAAGGGATCGAGCGCTCCACTTTCCAGTGATATTCCATAAGAAGAAAAAAAGAATTTGCTGGAGTTTAAATTGTTTAAAATAATATTTTCCCACAAATCTCCACCAAATGTCCCTATGTCTTTATTTAATATGCCACCAGTGCATATCACATTGAAATTATCTTCAAGTAAAAATTCCTGTGAAATAAAAACAGAGTTAGTGACAATAGTTACATTTTTTATATCCATTTCTTTAAGTTCTTCACAAAAATAAAAAGTGGTTGACGAGCCATCAGCAAAAATGGTCTCATTATTGTTTACAAGTTTTGCAGCCTCTTTTGCTATCAATATCTTTTTTTTGGAATTAGCTCTCAGACTGTTGTAAAAATTATGTTCCCTGGCTTCCATGTTTATCAGCTCAAGACCGCCGTAAACTTTTTTTATAAGCCTGTGTTTTTGCATGACTTCGAGATCTTTATAAAGTGCAGACTGGGATACATCAAAGTGATTGCCAAGCTCTTTTAAAGAAAGCCTTCCCTCATTTTCGTGGAGCAGATCAATAATTTTCTGTCTTCTCTGTTTGGGGTCCATTTTTTAGGAAATAATTATTAGATTACCTTTTAGATATTAAAGGCTACATAATAAAATTTTATATATTGTAATGTAAGTTATTATAAATTATGT
>CAYNMO010000053.1:0-12829 GCA_964398155.1 uncultured Actinomycetota bacterium
GATCATTTTATTTTATGGTATAAAAAATGTTAATATACCTTCCGAGACAACCATTAAAATATTTTTTGTGCTTTTCAAAATTGCTGCAAAGTTTGCTCCTTTAATGTTATCAGCATTGCCTTCTCCGGCACTGGACAAAACGGCATCATTTGCTGTTTTACTATAAACAATATCCAGATTTTTAAAACTTTTATAACTTCCTGATGCAGCAATAATTTTTGCGTCAGCCGCTAAAGTAATATTTTTTAACTCTCCAGATGCAGTATTTTCGGAGCTTATATCCTTTTCATCTTTTAAAAAAACTTTGTCAGCTATTCTTGAAGGAGATTTTAGCTCAGATATTTTTAAATTCAGTCTGTCTGTTCTTTCTTTTTCAGAAGAAATAAGCTGCGATATAGAATATATTTTTTTATCATAATTCATATTTTGAACTCTGAGACCGATGTTTGTTATTACACCGATACACAGAAAAAAAATAATAACCATTAAGATAGGAAATACGCCTGAATTATAATAAAGAAAGTATTCTCTCTTTTGCACTTCCGGCTCATTTTTAATTAATCTCAAAACAGGCTCGTTTTGATATTCAAACTGCTCCTGATTTGCATTACCCGACATAACAGATCCTTTTTTATAATTTTTCGATAGCTCTGAGTTTTGCACTTGCTGCTCTTTTATTTTCGGAGATTTCATGTGCTGTAGGAGTAATTACTTTTTTTGTAATTATTTCAGCACGCTTTTTTACCCCGCAAATACATACAGGTAATCCTGGAGGACAAGTACATTTCCCATTTAAATCAATAAATTTATTCTTGACAATTCTGTCTTCCAGAGAATGGTAGGAAATAATTACCATTCTGCCGCCTTTATTTAAAACTTCAAATCCATCATTTATAGCATTTGAGAGATTTTCAAGTTCTCTATTTACTTCTATTCTGACTGCCTGAAATATTCTTTTGGAAGGATGCCCTCTTTTACTGAATCTTTCTTTTGCCGGTATCGCATTTTCTATTATTTCATTTAATTGCGATGTGGTTTCAATAAGCTTGTTTCTTCTATAGAGAACTATTCTTTCGGCGATCCTTCTTCCGTATTTCTCTTCCCCAAAACCGAAAAATATTTTCTTTAGTTTCTCTTCGTCATATTCATTGATAACTTTCAAAGCTGTCATTGAGTTATTTTCATCCATTCTCATGTCAAGTTTTTCGTCTCTAATATAACTGAAACCTCTGCCTGACTTGTCTATCTGTATGGATGACAGCCCTAAATCAAGAAAAAAACCATCAATATTTTTGAATCCAAATTTATTTATAATACCTGCAACGTCAGAAAAATTACCTTTTGAAAAAAAAATATTATTGCAATCTTTAAATAATTTGGCGGCGGTGCTGACAGCCTGACTATCATAATCTACTGCTATTAATCTGCCTGTGGGGGCAATTGCTTCAAATATTGCTGCTGTGTGGCCCGCACCGCCAAGTGTTCCATCAAAAACTGTATCTCCCGGCTTTGGATTTAAATATTCCAAAACCTCTTTTAAAAGAACTGGTATGTGTATTTGTTCTGTATTCATTTATTTCTAATCGGCTCTATTTCCGATTTAAAAATCATAATTGAAACCCTATACTCTCAAATGCTTTATCATTTCCGGAAAACTTTTCATCTGAAGATTTGGAATATGTCTCCCATGCTTCCAAAGACCATATCTCGGCTCTTGTTGAGACTCCAACCAAAACGATATCTTTATTTAATCCGGAAAACTCTATGAGATTTTTGTCTATTTTTATTCTTCCCTGTCCGTCAAGAACATCTTCCTGTGCAGATTTAAAAAACCACCTGGAAAATTCCTGACTGTTTTTTGTTACGGGCAATACTGTTATTCTTTTAACCAGATCCTGCCAGCTTTCAATAGAATACAAAAACAGACATTTTTCATCGTATCCTTTCGAAATAACCGCAATGTTCTTTGAGAGGTTTTCCCTGAATTTCGTAGGGATAAATATTCTCCCTTTATTATCCAAACTTCTCTGGTATTCACCTAGAAACATTTTTTTATTTAAACTGGTTTTTATGAAAATTAACTTCTTTTTTGTGGGATTTATATGCTTAAACGCTCCACTTCTCCCCACTTCACACCATAAAATTATAACAATTATACCAGTTTGTCAAGAATTATTTTTGTTTAATAGAGGCAAGTGTTAATAAATAAATCAATATAAATATTTATTAATTTAAAACGTGTCAATACAATAGGGGAAAATTAATTTTTTAAACTGCCTTCATCCTCTCTTAAATCAATATCACTTACCTTTAGCTGCCCGTTTTCAGACCTTGTAAGCTCTTCAATTTTCTTTTCAGCTTCATTTAATTTTTTCAGGCATAATTCTGAGAGCCTGACACCCGTTTCAAATTTCTCCATGGCTCCATCAAGTGAAATGGATTCATCTTCCAGTTCTCTGACGACTGCTTCAAGATTACTCATTGCTTCTTCAAAAGATAGTTTGTCAATATTCATAATGCACGCCCTCATAATTATTTTTTAAGATTTGCTAAAATATACTATATTTCATTTTTTTAATATACTGCCTGGAACCTTAAGAGTAACTTCAGATTCAAAATACCCGTCTCCAAGCAAAATCAATACTGCTTCACTGACACTGATATCGTTTATGCTTTTAATTATTTTCCCGTTATTTTTGTTTTTTGCAATCGAAAAACCTCTTTTTAATATATTTGCAGGATTATAAGAACTTATTTTTTCAAGAATAATTTTAAGATTATTTCTCCTGACTGTAATAACGAGAGCAAAGTGGTTTTTTAGTAAAACAAGCCTGTTGTTAAGGCTTGTTTCATAAGTTTTTATCTTTGTCTTTAAAATTTTCGGACTTATCTTGGAGAATACCATTTTAAACTTATGCTCATTTAATTTTAAGATACCTTTATAATTGTCTATAAGATTTTTATTTGCCTCATCATATTCCTGCCATAATGTATTTAAAATCGTTTCGGGACGTATAAATATTTTTCTGTCTTTTAAATATCTTAATTCATTTCTGTCTGAATGTATTTTTTGCAAAACAATGTTTTGAAGCTTTTCCCTGATTTTACTGATTTTAATAATTTCTTCATTTTTATCAAGTATTGCAAGCTCTGCAGCATGAGTGGGAGTTGCTGCTCTTTTGTCTGCAACAAAGTCACATATTGTAAAGTCTGTCTGATGTCCTACTCCTGAAATAACAGGAATGCGGCATTTAAAAATTTTTAATGCAAGTTCTTCATCATTAAAAGGAGCAAGATCTTCAAAAGAACCTCCTCCCCTGGCTATTATTATTACGTCTGCGTTATATTCTTCAAAATCACTGATAGCCCTGCATATTTCTTTGGCAGCTTCATTTCCCTGTACCGGGGTGTTTCTTAAGATAAGGTGATAATTGCCATACCTCTTATTAAGTATCTTAATAATGTCCCTGATTACTGCACCGTTTTTTGAAGTAATAACTCCAATCTTTAATGGCAAAGCAGGAATTTGTTTTTTAACACTATCTTCAAAAAGACCCAGATCCTGAAGTTTGGCTTTTAACTGCTCAAATGCAATTAAAAGGCTGCCTTTTTTTACCGGTATTATATTATAAGCAATTATCTGGTATTCGCTTCTCTTGTCATAAATACTTACATAGCCATTTACGTAAACATGAAGTCCGTTTTCAGGTTCAAAGCCAATTTTTTTACAGTTATTTTCAAACATTGCTGTCTTTATCATGGAGTATTCATCAACAAGTGAAAAATACATGTGCTTTTTATTTGGATAGGCAAAATTAGTTATTTCACCCTCGATCCAGATATTAGAGTAGGTATTTTCGATTTCACTCTTGATTTCAAAATTTAATTCACTTACTTTATAAATTTTCAAACCTGAAGGTATCGTGGGAGGCATATAATTAATTTGAAAGTTTCCAGTATATTATCATTATTTGAGTAAGTTCCTGCGAATAAGACCGGGCTAATACGTTTAAAAGCTGGTCTTTACTTTCACTGATAAAAGAATATTTGAAATACTGACTTCTGCCCTGAGTAGATTGCGAAGAATCGGCATCTTCATTTAAAAATAAATCTTCAAGTTCCTGACTTGTAGCCTCAAATATTTCAGAACGGCTCCATATTGACTGTATTTTTTTTAACTTATAAAAATTATCAACTTTATCAAAACTATCCTTTGTTTCCAAAACTATATAAAACATGGAGCCATCTTTTTCAATTAGTTTTGCTTCCTTTATAACCGCTCCCGAATATTCAAAATCGTTAAATATGCTTACAAAATTTTTGTCTTGTGCAAGCTGACTGAATTCTTCTTCCTGAGTTAATTTTATAGTGCTGCTGGTCCGTGAGGATTCACCTAATTTTGCTGAAGTGATTGTAATGCTGCCGGCAGGTGATTTTTTTGACGCAATTCCTGTACCTGTTATAACAAGAACCAAAACTCCGGTTATTATTATAACTCCCAGAACTGCCACTAACAATTTTGTAGTTTTAGTAAGTTGAACTGCCATTTTTTAAAAAAAATTACTTTTTGAAAATATTTTTATTATCACATAAACACAAAATATTATTTCAATAACCGCCATTATAAAATTCAGAACATTATCAAAAGTGTCTGATTTTTCTTTAAAATATTCAACAGGGTTTTTTAATAAAATTTTTAATTTAGGGAAAAACTTGAACAATGAATACAGATTATAACCTACAAGAACAGAAGAGCCAATTATCAATGCATAGTCTTTTAAAAGGTAAACAGCTAATACAAAATATCCTATTTCTATAAAGCTTAATGCCAGAATCAAAAGAACAGGCAGAAGAAGATTAAAGGGAACACCTTCGGATTTATTTTCCGAAGATGAAATGCCTTCCATCTTCTTTACGTTTTCCAGTATGACCTCCTCATTGTTTGTTTTAATTATAGCTCTTAGGCTAATAACATGAAGAGTGATTAACATGAAAGAAAAAATCAATAAGCCTGTCATTCTTATTATTATATCTTTATTTTGGAAATAAATACACGACCGTATTATTAAGAAGAAGTTCTGGTGTCAGATATTTTGCTTTCAGTTTTTTCTTCTTTTTTGGTTTTTTCTTCTTTTTTTGCTGTTTCTTCTTTTTTGACTGTTTCTTCTTTTTTTACTTCTTTGTCTGTCTCTTTATTTGAATAATTATCAGTGGCTGCCTTTGAACTTTTTGAGCCGTAATCGGTTGAATAAAACCCTTTTCCTTTAAAAACAATACCGACCGGTGAGAAAATTCTAAGTACCTCACTGCTGCAGTCAGTACAAAATATTTTATCCGTATTCCCTATTTGCTGAAATTTATCAAAAATTTTTCCGCAATTAACGCATTTGTAGCTGTAAATTGGCATTGTAATGATTCCTCCTTAAAATATCTAAAAAAATATATATTATTGCGCCGGTTTAGTCAAATTAAAACAAATTCAATATAAAAATCCTGTATTTGTATTCCTTTTAAAAAAAAATTAAAATAGCTTTGTCTTTAATTAAAAAATTATTTTAAACTACTTCAATAATAAAAAAAATGAATATAAGAATAACTACAATACTGATAGTTCTTACCTTGTTATTCGGGGTTATTTTTTTTTATTTTTTTGCTCAGGATTCCAAAATAACAGATTTGATAGTCACTCAGGACCCTTTAAATACTGCAAAAACAGAAAAAATATTTTCAGACAAAAGCCACGTAATTTTTTTACTTATAAAATTAAACAAGGTGAAAAAAGGTGAAAAAATAAAAATATCATGGTTCAGAAACAACGGTGAAAATAATTTGCTGCTAATTCAGGATTCCGTTATATTAACAGACAGCCCTGGTTCAGGATTTTTACAAATTTCACTTTTAGACAAAAATGGTAATTATGAAAGCGGTAATTACCAGATAAAAGTGTCTCTTAACGGAAACCTTTATAAACCGCTTGATTTTCAGATAAATTAGAATGCTGCGACATTAACGCCTCACGGTACAAGCTTGATATCTATCGTTTTCTCACTGCCAGACGTCATGTCTTTTATTATAAGAGTAAATCAGTGTACTTTTGAAGTTTATTGCATTATTTTTACTCGACAACAAATCTGCCGATATAAGAGGTGTCAATCGATACTCAGTCAGGTTTTATTGCTTTATTATTACCTAAATTATTTATCTGGTTTCCAAAAAGTAATTATCAAAAGAGCACATTTATGAAAATTTTAAGCTTGAATTAAACAAATAATTCAATAAAAACTAAGGCATGCACCAGGAACTATTTGGGCTTGTTAATGGAAAATTCCTTTTTTACGCGCTGAAACATCAGGTCCATGACCGTGTTTATTGTAGTATCAAGATTATTGTTATCAATTATTTTTACATTATTTTTTCCGGCAAGTTCCTCAATATACCCCTGAATAAGCCTGATATTTTTAAGATGTTTTAAGTATTTCTCCATAGGTCTCGAGCCCTGAGTCTCATAGGTTCTTTTAATAAAGTGTTCCCTGTGTATGTCTTCATCTTTGACGATAATAATATAGTTTTCGATTATTGCCTTATTGTAAAACTCTTTAATTTTGAAAAATCCCGGAACTATATGAGCACCTTCGACTATAGTATCTATTTTTTCTTCAACGCTCCTGCTTATAATTGCTTCGATGCCAACATTTACTGCCATTACCTGTTCCCTGAAACCAAGGATTACAGGATCCACTCCGGTAGGCACAAGTGAAAGATATTTATATGCATTATAAGAAGAACCCTGAAGAGGCCTTATAAGTTTATCAGATATGGAAGTTCTCATTATTTCCCTTATCGCATCCGTCGAAACGACTCTGGAAATATTAAGTCTGTTAGAAATATTTGTAGCAACTGTTGACTTTCCTGCTCCTGTTGAACCCCCAATAAGTATAATAAGGGGTTTTTTTAATTTTCCCACTGACTGCCACAATAAATATTTTTCTGCATATTCAAGACTTATCTCATCTTTAATAAACCTGAAAACAAGAGTCCTTAGTTCGTCAAGGGAAATAAATGTTGCTTTGGCTTCAAACAGATACTCCTGTATATCCATAGATATCCTGTGAGCAACTATAATATCCAGTCCCGTTATTGCAATTGAATTTGCCAGTATTCCTTTTGAAAATGGAAGCCCGCCTTTCTTGCTGTCAGAAATTACTATTACGCCATGCCCATTTATTTTATCATTCATATTTTCACCTTATTTTTTTATGCATTCGTATAGTTGCAATAATTTTTTTTCAAAGATTTTACTGCCACCAGCAATTTCGCAGATATTATTCATATAAATGATTTCTCTTCCTGATTTTAAGGCAAAATCTGTTACTACATCCACCGAGGCAGCCTTAAGCTCAGTCAGAACAGCGTCGTAATCAGTAAATGACTCAAGGTCTTTCTTTAAAAGCGGCCTGTTTGACAGGTTAAAAGTTATGCCTGCCACCGTACAATTAAATTTTTTTTCAATATAATTCTTTATCCTGTCTTTGATTATACTTTTTGCCGTCATGGCAACAACTATTTTCTTATTTTCAATACTGCCAAGAGGCTTAGGCCTGAATATCGATCTGTAAATATTTGCAGAAGGATTTATGGTTTTTATATTATTTTCCATATCTTTTATTTCTCGTCGGGTCGCTAAAGGTTTTTCACAATTTGTCAAAATTATTAAATCTGCTGTCAGCATCCTGTAGATGCCAAGATAACCTGTAATTTCTTCCCAATTCTGGTTTGCTCCCACGACACATATAGTTTTACAAGTTTGAATTTCCGGAACAGATGCACCACTTCCTTCAATTATTATTAAATCCGGACTTAAAGAATCTGCAAGTTTCGTTCCTTCTGAAACATTTGACAAAAATACTTTTCCTCCAAAACCGCCGCCGCATCTTCTGCATCCAATCGTCGTTATTCTGCTCATCATGGCATCTTCAATATAATCAGAAGAAGCATGAAGGCCCTTGCTGACAAGTGAAAGCAGGTACTGTGGATTGATGTTTATTTCTTCACCTTTTAAAAGCTGGGGGTCTTTGGGGCCTCCTCTGCCCATTGCCACAATAACAACATCCAGGCCGCTTTTTTTAAATATGCCCGCGATAAAAGAGCTTATTGCAGTTTTCCCAATTCTCTTGCCGGTGCCAATTATTGAAATGGAAGGATTCCTTGTTTCATATAATTTTTCATCATATTTAAAAAGAAAATCAGGACCCATATAGCTTGCATGTTTAAAGAAGCAAAATGAAGCTATAGTCATTCTGATGCTGTGATTTACTACAGGTTCATCACTCAGGTCATATACGAGATCAGGTTTAAATATGTCAAGTGCAGCAGGAAAATCAGCAAGTAAATTCTTTATTACAAATACTTCCTCACTAAAGAAATCAGTAAAATTACCTGAAGTTATTTTTTCAGTCCCGCCTAAAAAAATTATTCCACAAAATTTACCTTTAAACTCTTTTTTCAATACCTTTATTGCATCTAGAGTTATTTGAGGATAATGCTCTCCGTCAATAATTGCTATCAGCCTTTTAAAATTGCAGCTTTGATTATTTAGCAAATTTAGCATTTAATCTTTCCTTGGAAGGGCATCTTTTGATACCTTCTATTTTTTCAATCTTGTCAAAAGGAAATCTCCTGAAAATATCAATTTTATCATCATATATATGCATAATATTGTAATTTGGTTCTATTCTTCCTCTTAGTCTCAGGCTGGAAACGGTACCTGTGGTGATCAAAAGCATGTCTTCTATTCTCCACATATAAGGCACATGTTTATGTCCGCACAAAACCAGATCAACATTTGAATCCACCAGAACTTCAAGCACGTCGCCGGCATCATTTACAATATTTCTTTCCCTTCCAGTATTAGGGACGGGCAGCAAATGATGATGCATTGAAAATATTTTAAAAGTTTCTGGTTCAGTAGTTTTTGCAAACTCGCTTTTAATCCATTTATAATACTCCCTGCCAATCTGCCCGTTATCAAGATCAGGCTCACTTGAATCTGCTGCAACAATTTTTATTCTGGGATAATCAAAAGATCTGAACCTTTCACCATAAATATCCTCAAAATGAAGATATCCGACGTTTCTGGAATCATGATTGCCTGGCTGAACAATAAGGTTTTTACATTTGATGGGCGACAGATAATTTTTTACAGTATCATACTCTCTTCTAAATCCATTTGCAGTCAAATCCCCGGTAATTATTACTATATCAGGATTAAGCTCATTTATTTCATCAATAGCCCTTGTAAGAAGGCTTGGCACAAAATGAACTTCACCTACATGAATATCTGAAATCTGAACGATAATTACCGGCTTTTTACTTTCAGTCATAAAATCCCCTTCCGCAGTCTTGCAAAAAATATATACTTATATATCAAATTTTAATTAATTTTAGTTTATTTACAACATCGCTGTATTTTTTTTCGCCTCTCAGTATTTTGGCGCATGAATTAAAAAGATTATCATTGCTTTTTATCAGTTTATAATAAAAATACGGCGAAGAGAAAAATATTTTTGAAATAAGCATAGAATTTTTTATATTAGTGAAAATATCCTTATTAATTTTTTCATGATAGTCGCAGAAATTAAAATTTAAATTCGAAAGTGCATCATTAATACTTTCAGATGCGATAATGGAGCTAAGGAGCGCATTATGTATGCCTTCTCCCGTGAAAGCATCTCCTAACCCAGCGGCATCTCCAACGGAGAGCACCCGGAAATCGCATAAAAATGATTTGTCTGATCTTACGGGTATAAAATGTGCATTGAGTTTAATTTTTTTTTGCAAACCGTCTCCACTTAAGCCGGACCTTTCAGGCAGAATAAATTTGCTTTCTTTTGCTTTGATTTTGTCATTATTCTGATTAAACAGCCACTTCCTTGCAGGTTCTGCAAAATTATCACTGACCGTGGCCTGATAATTTTGTAAAAACCATTTCAAATATTTTTTTATATTTACTGCATCTTTGACCGGACCGCCTCCACCTATCGAAAGAGAATGCTTTTTTGGAAAAACCCAGATATATCCTTTTTTGATTCCCCCAAAATCAAGAACAACATTTTCGTCATATAATGAGTCATTATTTTCGCCAGTTAAAGGTATTTCTGTCTCGTATCCTATAATTTTTTGCAGTCTTGGGTCTTTATTTAATTTTTTAAAAACTACACTGCCTGCCCCATCCGCACCGACAAAAATTTTAGAATAATAGATATCTTTTTGCGTAAAAACTTTTACTTCATTTTGACTTGTCTCAAAATTTATTATTTTTTCCGAAAAATTTATTTTACATCCTGATTCAATTGCTTTTTTTGCCATAAAATCATCGAGCTTTGTTCTTTCAAAAGTATAAATTAAAGGATCGGAATATTTTCTATAAAATATGTCTTTTAGCCTTCTTGAAAAATAAATACCATATATTTTTTTTTCTATTATTTCATTTATGTCATATGGTAAAAACTGCAGAGCTTTCCACTGAATGCCTCCTGCGCAAACTTTGTATCTTGGGAAAACTTCTTTTTCAAGAATCAGAGAGCTTATATTTTTTTTGGATAATAAATAACCAAGAAGGCTTCCAGCCGGACCTGCGCCGGATATTATTACATCAAAGTTTTTTTTCATACTTAAGCCCTTTAGGTTAAAATAAACCCGCAAAATATATGTTCTGTTAACAGACAAATATTTACTTATTTAAAAATAATTACGCCATTATTTTTCCACTGCCATATCTGGAACCGCAACTAAAGCCAATGTGGGTTTATGTAAATTTTAAGCCTGATTTAAACAAATTATCCGCTAAAACTAAAACTATTTAATACTTGCCATAAAACTAATAATTTTTATGTATGACCGAAAATTCTTAAATAGTTTTAGATGAACAGTCCGCTAAAATTGTCTGATTAATAATATTTTTAAGTCTGGTTTAAATGAACAAATTACTAAAAAATCTGTTTTTCCCCAGTAACCACACTGTTATTTCCTGTACATGGATATAAAATTCATACCGTAGGGATCTCTTCCTGCCAGAAAATCTGCTGCTTTGGCAGTAGAGGCCAGGCTCTTCATCATAACGTCAGTTATGGGAGCACAAAGTCCTGCCATAATTGCCATTACCATAAAGGTAACATTTAAAAATTCTCTGTCTGGCATTCCAAAACTGATATTTGAAAAACCTCCGGTTGTAGATACTCCAAATTCTTTTACGATCATTTTCATTGAATCAAGACATATCCTGCCGGCATTCTGATCAGTTGCGGCACCCATTACAAGCGGATCAAATACAAGATTTTCTCTTTTAATGCCCATTGACTCAGCTCTTGTAATTATTTTTTTTGCGATTTCAAATCTGGTCTGAGGATTATTTGAAATTCCATTATCGTCCATTGTAAGGCATACAACTGCAGCACCGCTTTCTTTAACAAGAGGAAACATGAATTCCATAGAAGATTCTTCGCCGTTAACTGAGTTAATAAGAACTTTGTAGCCGGAGCATACGTTTAATGCAGCCTCAAGAGCTTTATGGTTTGCCGAGTCGATACAAATAGGTCTGTTTGAGACTTCCATAACCTTTTTTACTGCTTTCGGGAGAAGATCAACTTCATCCACTCCTACTGCCCCCACATTAATATCAATTATATGGGCTCCGGCTTTTGTCTGCTCTATTGCATCTTTTTCAACAATATCGAGCTTCCCTAATTTTAGCTCTTCCGCCAGAGCTTTTCTGCCGGTAGGATTTATTCTTTCGGCAATAAAAACTGTAGGCAGGCTTTGTCCGAATCTTACTTCAAAATTGTTTCCGTTAAGTATGGTTTCCATTTATAATTCCTTTCCTGATAATTTGATATTTTAAGCTAATAATTTCTTTATTTTTTAATGCAAGATTCAATTTAAACGAAAAACTAACCTAAAAAATATTTGGTCTCCTGCTAATAATTGGCAAAAGTTCAAGCTTATGAAAATTTTAGAATATATTTAAGTAAAGTACTCATTAAAAAACCTGACTTTTGTCTTCAGCCATATAATTGGTTACTGGTTATTAACTCAGCCTTATTGAATTAATTATTTAAATTAAGCTTAAAATATTTTCAATCAGAAAATTTTAGCCAATTATTAACCAAAAGCTAATTATTAAATTGTTTATATAGTTCCACAAACAAATCGGTAAATTTATTATTGATTTCCGGCAGCGAAAGCGAAACTCTTATAAATCCGGGGAAACCAAGAAACTCTCCGTTTCTTACCATAAAACCTTTTTTTAATAATTCCTCTGAAAATTCACTGCTTCTGTCTCCGGTTTTAATTAAAACAAAATTTGAATACGAATGTACAAAAATGATATTTTCATCTTCGAGTTTTTTACAAAATTTTTCTCTTTCAGAAATAACAATGCTAATATTTTTAATTATATTTTCATCATCTTCAAGAGAAATTAATGCCGCAGTCTGGGCAATAGAATTAACAACAAAGGGCTGCATAAGCTTACTGATATCAGAAATCACTTCCGGACTGCCTATGCCATAACCTATTCTCAGACCAGCTATCCCGTATATTTTTGAAAAAGTCCTCATCACAAGCAGATTATCATGTTTTTTTAAATAATCTATTGTGTTTGTCTTAAACTCATCAGGCACAAACTCCACATAAGCTTCGTCGAGAACAATCAGTATATCGCTGTTTATATTTTCGAGGACAAACTCAATTTCTTCCTTTGTAATTATTGTCCCAGTCGGATTGTGCGGACTGGTTAAAAATATTATTGCGGTATTTTCATCTGCTTTTTGAA
>CAYNMO010000054.1:0-12767 GCA_964398155.1 uncultured Actinomycetota bacterium
CCTGGTCTTGCGTCCAGCCCTGAAAAGGCAAAAGCCGATAAATACCTGAAAAAAGGCGCCGGGGCAATTATAGGGTTTGGAATAAAGGGAGGTATAGAAGCAGGCAAGAAATTTATCAATTCACTGGAGCTAATCTCTCATCTTGCAAATATAGGGGATGCAAAAACCCTTGCAATCCATCCTGCAACAACAACCCATCAGCAGTTGTCCGAAGAGGAAAGACTGGCAACGGGAGTAACACCGGATTTTATCAGGCTTTCAATAGGGCTTGAAAATATGGAGGATATTTTAAACGATATTAATCAGGCTCTGGCAAAGTCTCAGAAATAGGCAGCAGTGTGTTTATAAAGTCGTGAGTTTGGCTGACAATTTAATTTTTTTGGAGACAAGGGAAAATTTTTTAGGCAGACAGCTTAGGTTTTTAGAGGTATGTTTTTAACCTGATAATTGAATAATTTTTTAATTAATAACACAGATTTTAGTGAATTATTTGTTTAAATCAGGCTTAAGATTTATATAAGTATGTTTTTTTTGAGAATGGTTTACCAAAGATCATGTTATCAGCTACCGGACATAATTGTTGGCAGCTGATAACAACTATTTTTTAGATACAATGAAGTAAATATGAAAGGAAAATAAAATGTCCGGGATATATGATGATATTACAAAAACTATAGGCAATACGCCTCTTGTAAGGATTAACAGGCTGGCGGATGGAACAGGGGCAACAGTTCTTGCAAAGCTTGAATCATTTAATCCTCTTTCAAGCGTTAAAGACAGAATAGGGATCGCACTGATTGAGGATGCAGAGAAAAACTGTAAAATAAACAAAGATACAGTAATAATTGAGCCCACAAGTGGCAATACTGGTATTGCTCTTGCATTCGCCTGCGCCGCAAAGGGATATAAATTAATACTTACCATGCCAGAAACAATGAGTATTGAAAGAAGGCAGCTTCTTAAAATACTTGGTGCTGAGCTGGTTTTAACGGAGGGTTCCAAAGGGATGAACGGTGCTGTTGAAAGAGCAGGCCAGCTTGTAGCAGAAACTGCGAACAGCTTCATGCCGCAGCAGTTCGACAATCCGGCAAATTCAGAGATCCACAGAAAAACTACAGCCGTTGAAATATTAAATGACACTGACGGGAAAATAGATTTTTTCGTAGCAGGGATCGGAACAGGCGGGACCATTACAGGAGTAGGAGAAGTTTTAAAAAGCAAAATACCAGATGTTAAAATTATAGGGGTAGAGCCTAAAGATTCACCACTTTTATCAGCAGGAACTGCCGGACCCCACAAAATTCAGGGTATCGGGGCAAACTTTGTTCCTAAAATCTTAAACAGAAGTGTATTGGATGAAATAATAACTGTAGACAGCAGTGATGCCGGAAGTATCGCAAGAAGGCTTGCAAAAGAAGAGGGCATTCTCGTTGGAATCTCAAGCGGAGCTGCTCTTTGGGCTGCAATTGAAATAGCAAAGCGCAAAGAAAATGAAGGTAAAACCATAGTAGTGCTTCTCCCAGACAGTGGGGAAAGATATTTGTCTACGTGGCTCTTTCAGTAACAGTCTGAATTGCTGAAGTGTTATTTTTTATCATCATTAAAATTTGACTTTGCAATGTTTTTAATATGAATGATATTATTTTTATCATTGAAGAAAAGCATTTTAAGTTTTAGAGTTAAAATAATTTTATATAAGATAAACAGATTTGGAAGCTGAAGCCATGGAAAATATTAATGACATAGGAAGCATAGGTTTGGTAAAAACCAATTATTTTAATTTTGCCAAGCCGCCTGACGAGATTATTCTGTCGAGCGGAGAAAAACTCGGACCTATAATTGTTGCCTACGAAACATATGGGGAGCTAAACAAAGAAAAAAACAACACGATTCTGATATTTCATGCACTGACCGGCGACGCACACGCGGCTGGATATAACAGCGCTGATGAAACGAAACCAGGCTGGTGGGATTTAATGATTGGGCCTGGGAAACCATTTGACACTGATAAATATTTTGTCATATGTTCAAATATTATTGGAGGCTGCAAAGGCTCGACCGGACCCTCATCTGTTGATGCCAAAACCGGCAGACCCTATGGACTGACATTTCCGGTTATTACTGTAAAAGATATGGTTGCTGTGCAGAAAAAATTGCTGGAACATCTTGGAATTGACACCCTGTTTTGTGTTGCAGGAGGTTCAATGGGAGGAATGCTCGCTCTCCAATGGCTTGTTTCTTACCCAGGAATGTCCGAAGGTGCAATGTTAATTGCTACGGCTGCGACTCATACTGCTCAGGCTATTGCTTTTAACAGTGTAGGCAGATATTCAATAATTCAGGACCCAGACTGGAATAATGGAAATTATTATGGCAAAACAAAACCTGATAAAGGACTTTCAGTAGCCAGAATGATAGGCCATATAACTTATTTAAGCGAAGAATCCATGCATGAAAAGTTTGGGAGAAACATTATAAGCGGAAAACTGGCCCCTTCAGGCGATGCAGATTTTACAAAAGAGTTCGAAGTTGAAAGCTATCTGCAGCATCAGGGGGAAAGCTTTATTAAAAGATTTGATGCAAATTCTTACCTTTATATAACAAAAGCCATCGATGATTTTGACATAACTGATGGTTTTGATAATCTGGCAGACGCTCTAAAAAATGTTAAGGCAAAATGTCTGGTAATGTCTTTTACTTCAGACTGGCTTTATCCCAGAGATCAATCGGTAAGGATAGTAAAAGCACTTAAAATCAACGGCATAGAGTCGACATTTACAAATTTTGAATCTTCTTACGGCCATGATTCATTTTTAATTGATGACGAAAGACTAAAAAATCTATTTTCAGGATTTCTAAAGTCTATCAGAGAGAAGAGCTAATGAAAAAACTTGGAATAATTAATAAATGGATAAAAGAAGGAAGCAAAGTCCTGTTTTTGGGTTGCGGCAGCGGCGAGATAATAAAGTCAATGCAATCTACAAATAAAATTAAGGGCTTTGGCATAGACATAGATGAAAAAAAAGTATATGAGGCTATTGCTGCCGGATTGTCCGTTACCCAGGGCAATATTAACACTGAGCTGATGGATTATCCTAAAAAATCTTTTGATTATATAATTGCACATGACATTATACAGATTATGGAAAAGCCCGCAGTTACAATAAGACAGATTCTGGAACTGTCTGATAAAGTCATTATAAGTTTTCCCAATTTTGGATTTATAAATATAAGTCTTTGCATATTATTTAAAGGGAAAATGCCAAAAACAAAGATTCTTCCCTATGAGTGGTATGACACTCCCAATATCCACCTGTTTACTATTAAAGATTTCATAAATTTTTGCAGGAAAGAAAAAATAAAAATACTTGATGTAAATTTTACAGGTTTTGGCAAAAGAAGAATCCCCAAAGCCCTTCTCCCTAATTTATTCTCCGAATTTGCCTATTTCTTACTAAAAAAGTAAGGAAAAAGGGGACAGTCCCCTTTTGAGCACGGTTTTAGCATAATTACTTTTAATACTTTTAATCCATAAACGGTATTTGATTATTATCGCAAGCATTACCAACGTGACCAGCCCAGAACCATAACGCCGCTATCAATCCTATAGCCAGCCAAGTTATAGATTTATTTCAGGGATAAAATCCAGAGGAAAAATAGAAAAATAGGGGACAGTTCTTTTTTGAGCCCCGGGTATTTAAAAATATTTATTTTTGAATTTAGTCATGACTGCAGCTTTTTGCCAGTACTCGTTTTAAGTTCAATTAGCGTCAGTATCAGCATAATAATTGTCAGTGGAATCATAATTATATTCAAATATGCACCAGGAGGTTTTACCGCACCAACTACAAAAACGGGTGCTCTCATTATCCCTGCAATCGCCCTAAAGCAGTATTCCAAAAATAACAGAATATACATAAACGGAAGTAATGTGCGGTATCTAAAAACAACCAAAATCTGTATAAAAGCTAAAATTAACTGGCTTGACCCCCAAAGTGCAGCAAAAAAAACAATGCTCTGTCCGCCCTGCGACAAGTCAAAGTGTGCTATTGTTCCCACTCCAGCGTCTGCACTGAAAAAATGTATACAGCTTCTAACGATACTGACTAAGGAGTATAACATAAATATATAAACAGCTATTTTATATCCCTTATAGTCATTGTTAATGTTTTTTGGAAATATTTTTTGAAGTATATTTTTCAAATTTGATCCCCTTTATTTAAATAGTCAAATTAAAGAATCCATGAATCTGAATTCTTTAATTCGACTATTTGTTTTTGCAATTTTTTTGTCACGCACGCACTAAATCTACTTCTTTATTGGATAGTTTCCACTTTTCTTTATGGCAGCCTCAACTCCGCCGAATGCCTGTCCCCATTTGTCGATCGGGAAATTTTCAGTGCAGCCTATCAGAAATTTGTCTCCAGGTGCAACGCTTTTTAGCATTTGAATCGTGTACTCTTCGATCCGCTCAGCGCTGTAAGTTGCAAGAAGAGTACCTGGAAAATTAATCCATATCGCCTTTTCCGGCCAAGCTTTCCTTGCATCCAGAGCACTCATGTCTCCCATTGGAAAAGGAGTGAATGCTTCAATAATATCAATTTTGGTCTTGGCAATCATGTCTTTTAAATCACCAAGCCTGCCATCCATGTGTATTGCAAGCAATTTACCTTTTTTATGAAGGATATCGGCCATTTCATTATAGAAAGGAAGATAAAACTCCTTAAAAAAGTCAGGAGGAGTCAATATGCTTGTAAGGTTTTCGGGTGCCCAGAAAACAGTTGCCGCTGAGTTGGCTGCAAGCTCATATTTTTCTTTCATCTTGGAATACAGAACTTCATAAAGCCTTCGAAACTTTCCGGGATTGCTGAAATATTCAAGATAGCAGTTCTCAGCACCCATAAGCTCGTACATAAGTATCTGAAAAGGTGATTTGCCCATGTTTGCAAAAATAAATCCCTCATTTCCAACTACGCCCTCAGTATACAAAAACCCTTCACTGTTATCATGAAACTCAATATTTTTATAAATATATTCAAGTATTTCATAATCTGCTTTAGTTTTAAAGGAGTGCTCCGTAACCCAGGAAAGGCTTTCCGAATCAATTTCGCTGCCATATCTTTGCAGAAGATCCCCAGGAACAGGGATGCTGCTGTTAAAAAACTCATGTTTTACCGTAACGCTGCCGACAGGAGTTACAAATTTTCTAAAAATCGAGTTCCTGCCCGATTTGCCTTTTACAGTGTAGGTGGCCGTGTCAATTACTTCGACATTAGGAATAGTAACCGTGCTGATTGGAAAATGCTGATAAATCCAGGTAAGTCCTTCGGACCTGAAATTAAACTCCGCCTGCCCCCAGGGAGGTATAGATTTGTACATTGTCCAGGGAATCTTGTCAACATCTTTGCCCCTTATAGCGGCTTCAATTCTCTCTTTTTTATTCAAGTTATTCTCCTGCTGTAAAATTAATTATAATATTAAATTAAAAGTGTTATTACAATTTCCTGAACCAGCGACCTTTTATACTACTTGCAATAAGCTCTAATAAACTTTAACTACCCCACTAATCGCTCAGGATAATCAATATATTTTATCATTAATTTTAAATTACTGGAATTTAACTTTCTGGCTTAATTAGCTGTTAATGAATAATTAAGTACCTTTATTGTTTATCAGACTACACAGTTAAGTACCATTATCGTTCAGTCAATATTATTGCTTTTATTAGAGGTAAAGAACAGGGATAAAAGAAAGAACATGAGTACGGAGTTGTTGCTTTAGGAAAGCAGAGGTGTGATAAAAACAGTAGTAAGGGTTGTTACTTTAGCAAATCCGGGGGACATAAAGTAAGGGAAAATCTATAGAAGGGGCATATTACCTTAAAAGTAATGCTGTGTCAGGGACGATTTTCCTTATTGAATCTTTACCAAAAACAAAATAGCTAAAAGCGTGCTTAAAAGAGAAGCGTCCCCTATTTTTACAATACAGCTTTTGCACGCCTTCAGAAAGTAATAAAAAATAAACAAATAACTGTCGTTTTTTATGTATATTTATTTTTTAATAATTTTGTTAAACTCTTTTGAAAATCAAATTTTAGTTGATTTCATTCTGATTGTCTGGAGGAAGAATACTGGTGGATTTTTATATTGGTTATGACATTGGGGCTATAAGTGTTAACAGGGTAGTTATAGACAGCAGTAAAAACATAATAGACGTCCTTCCATATGCAAGACATTTGGGTGAGCCGGTCAGGTTAGTCAAAAAAGATATTGAAACACTGGCAAAAAGAAAAGATATCAGCAAAATATCGGGTATTTCATTTACGGGCTCAGGAGGCAAAATCCTTGCAAGCCTGCTGAATGCTGATTTTATTAATGAAATTGAAGCAATAATAACTTCAATTAAATATTTTCACAGTGATGTAAAAACTGTAATTGAAATTGGAGGCCAGGATTCAAAGTTTATAGATCTGGCGGCCGGCGATTATGCGATGAATGAGCTGTGCGCTGCCGGCACGGGGTCATTTCTTGATCAGCAGGCATCACGTTTCAATCTTACAATAGAAGAATTTACAGAGCTTGCGCTTCAATCAAAAAGCCCCTCAACAATAGCAGGCAGATGCAGTGTTTTTGCAAAGTCAGACATGATTCATCTACAGCAGGAGGCTGCCAGGGACGAAGACATAGCACTGGGTTTATGTTATGCCATGGCAAGAAGCTTTAAGTCCGGTATTGTTAAAGGCAAGAATTTTCAGCCCCCTATAATCTTTTGCGGAGGAGTTTCTTTTAATAAAGCAATGGTCAGTGCATTTGAAGATATATTAAAAGAACAGGTAATAATTCCGGAGCATCGTGAATCAGTCGGAGCCATGGGTGCGGCTTTGAGCCTGGTTTTGAAAAACCACAAACAGCTCTTAAGCCTTGAAGAAGTTGACAGATCTCTTGGGCAGTATCTGGAAAATTTTAAATATAAAAAGGAAACATTCAAACCTTTAATTCTAAAGGAGTCAAAACTCCCAACTGCAGTTACACAGAAATATGATTTCAAGGGCAAAGTAATTGATGCATTTATTGGAATAGACGTGGGATCTATCAGCACAAATGTGGTTGCCATTGACAGAGATAAAAACCTTATTGCAAAATGCTACCTCAGAACGTCCGGACGCCCCATTGAAGCAGTAAGAAAAGGCATCGAAATTATAGGAAATGAAATTGGTGCCGATATCAGGGTAAAAGCTGCCGGGACAACCGGCTCGGGAAGGTATTTAATTGGCGATCTCGTGGGTGCTCACACAACCATTAATGAGATCACTGCACAAGCAACAGCTGCTGCCAATATCGATAAAACGGTTGATACTATTTTTGAAATTGGCGGCCAGGATTCAAAATTTATCTCTCTGGAAAAAGGAGTTGTGGTTGATTTTGAGATGAACAAGATTTGTGCAGCCGGGACAGGTTCTTTTCTTGAGGAACAGGCTGAGAGATTTGATATAAAAATTGAAGATTTTGGCGACAGGGCCCTGAAAGCCGAGTCACCCCTAAATCTGGGCGAGCGCTGTACTGTTTTTATGGAAACAAATGTTTATTCACACTACCAGAACGGGGCAGGCATTGAAGATATTCTTGCCGGACTGGCATATTCTATTACCATCAACTATATAAACAGAGTTGTAGGCAGGAAAAAAATCGGAGATAAAATCTTTTTTCAGGGTGCCGTGGCTTACAATAAAGCAGTTGTTGCTGCATTTGAAAATTACCTTGGCAAAGAAATTACAGTTCCCCAAAATCATGAAGTAACCGGTGCAATAGGAACAGCAATAGCTGCTCTTGAAAATGAAAAAGAGAAGACAAATTTCAGGGGTTTTGACAATATTGCAGATATCAGATATTCGCAGAGCTCGTTTGAATGCGGAAGCTGTCCTAATATGTGTGATATAAAAAAAGTGACTTTTGAGGGATCAAAACCACTGTTTTATGGTGGAAGATGCGAAAAATACGAAAAGGTAAAATCATCAGGTAATGGCCCGGTGGATCTTTTTGCTCAAAGGGAAGAATTGCTCCTGGGCGCATATAAAGGGCCTGAAAATAAATCAGAAGCCCCCGTTATAAAAATAGGTATACCATTTACCATGCTGACATATGAGTTTTACCCATTCTGGCATGCATTCTTTAGCGAGCTTGGATTTGAAGTTGTGCTTTCTGACAAGACCAATAAAAAAATTATTAATGACGGCCTTGGGCTCGTTGTCGCCGAAACCTGTTTTCCGAT
Organism: uncultured Actinomycetota bacterium; assembly: GCA_964398155.1. Taxonomy (GTDB): domain Bacteria; phylum Actinomycetota; class Humimicrobiia; order Humimicrobiales; family Humimicrobiaceae; genus JAMDDL01. Next base: position 8,269 of record CAYNMO010000054.1, read on the forward strand.
GAAGGCAGTTATCGGACACGTACAGAATCTTCTGGACAAGAAGGTTGACTATATTTTTATTCCAAGCATCAGAGACATGCCATGCGGGGACAACAAAATTGAAGGTGCAAGAACTGGAAGCTATCCATGCCCATTTGTTCAGGGGATGTCAACAATGGTTAAAGCTTCAATGAAGATAGACGAAAATATGATTATAGACCCCCTCATTAATTTTAGCTTTAAGGAGTATCTGAAAGAAAATCAGCTGAGAAAACTGGCAGAGAGGCTGGGCAAAAAAGGCAGGATTATAAAAAAGGCCGTAAATCATGCACAAAGGGCTCAGCAAAAATTTTATACTTCTGTTGCCGAGAAGGGAATTGAAGCTTTAAACAGTCTTGGCCCCGATGAAACGGCTGCCGTTATTGTAAGCAGACCATATAACAGCTGCGACAGCAGCATAAGTATGGATATTCCGGGCAAACTCAGGGGGATAGGCATGCAGGCCATACCACTTGACTACCTTCCGCTTGACAATATTGACCTTTTTGAAAGATGGCCGAACATGTATTGGGAATTTGGCGACAGGATTATGAGTGCTGCTGAAATAATAAAGAAAGACAAAAGGCTTTACCCTGTTTATATAACCAATTTCGGGTGTGGCCCTGATTCTTTTATCATGCAGTATTTTGAAAGAGAAATGGACAGGCCATTTTTAAAAATTGAAGTTGATGAGCATACTGCCGGGGCAGGTGTCATAACAAGATGCGAAGCATTTTCGGATTCTCTAAAAAATATCAGGAACTTAAAAGAATTTCATAAATTCAAATCCACGGGCAGTATTGATAAAAAAGATCCGCCTTTCAAGCGCTCAGACAACAGAACAATTTATATACCCTTTATGGGAGACGGTACTTATGCTGTAGAATCTGCTTTTAAATTTGCCGGAGTAAATGCACAGGTCATGCAGTCTGATCAGGAGACTCTGGAGATTGGGAGAAGACATACTCTTGGCAAAGAGTGCTATCCATTCATAATTACTACCGGAGATATTCTAAAAACATTAAAGTATAACGATCCTAAAAAAACTGCGTTTCTAATGCCGATTACTCACGGACCCTGCAGGTTTGGCCAATACAGCAAGATGCAAAAGATTATAATTAAAGAGCAGGGCTATGATGATGTTCCCATAATAGCTCCCGGAGCGCCAGAAAGCAGTCAGTTTTACAAGGAATATGACATGCAGGGGATTAAAGGAACAAGGCTTCTGTCACGGGCAATGGCCGGAATTTTCGCAGTTGATTATTTAAACAGATTTTTGAGGCATGTCAGGCCGTTTGAGATTAATACCGGCGAAACAGACAGTTTATATCAGTCGCATCTAAATAAAATCTGCCAGATTGTTGAAAATAAAGAAAACACGAAAGTACTTAATTTGCTGACCGACGTTCTTGAATCTGCAAAAAAAGATTTTGCAGGCATTAAAAGAAAAGATGAAATAAGACCTGTTATTGGAATAGTGGGAGAAATTTATGTAAGAAACCACCCTTTCAGCAATAATGAAGTTATAAGAAAAATCGAAGAGCTTGGCGGTGTGGTTGAAATACCTGATTTTGGTGAATGGACTAATCATACCAATGCGACCGGCAGACTTGATATTTTAATAAAGCAAAAAGACCTTTTCTATAAAATGAAGAATAGCTTTAGTTTTAATAATAGCCGTGGCAACAGCAATAATAACGGTCATGGCAACGGACACGAAAACCCGGACTATTTTAATGACAGTAATAGTTTTTCATCATTAAAAAAGTATATCCCTAATTATGCAAGAGGACTTGGTTTCTTTGCTGCAAACAAAGTCTTTAAGAATGTAATCGTAAATTATCATAAGACACTGGAAAAACCACTGAAGGATTCAATGCTGGATCTGGATGAGGCTGATATTTATGAAATCTGGGATAATGCCGAGCCATATATAATCAAATGGTTTGGAGAAGCTGCCCTAAGTGTAGGCAAATCGATTGCCTGGATTAATAAAGGGATAGATGGAATTGTAAACGTACTTCCTTTTACCTGCATGCCGGGTACCATGGTAACGGCCATTTCTCAAAAGCTCAGGGAGCAGTACGGTGTGCCCTGGCTTAATCTTGCATTTGACGGGCTGGAGCAGGGAACCGGCGAAACCAGACTGGAAGCATTCATGTATCAGTCAAAAGAGTACAAACTCAAAAAGCTGAGGCAAAAATAGCAACAGCCAGGATAAATACCAGGTAAAGTATTGTCTTAAACTGTCTCCTCAGGTATGCCTGTGCTCCTTCTTTTATAGCTTCCGCAACTTCTCCCGCTCTCTTTGTGCCTGTTAATTATGAAAGGATCTAAAGTTTTGAACAAGATACTATTATGTTATAATGTCGCAATGTTATTACTTTTAATGTAAGACAGATATGAAGTTCTGGAATAAAAAACAGCAGTAAAACTGCACTGAGGATACAAATAAATGATTGAAGAAAAAGACAGATTAGGGGATTACCTTACACAAATTCCTAATTTTTTGTCGGCATTTATTTTTTCAGTCTTTTTTAATATTGCCAGTCCGATTTTAATTGAAATAAGCAAATCTACGGGAATACTAACATCCAATCTGGGTTTTATATTTACATTTTTTACGATAGGAGCTGCGTTAGGGCAGCTGACATCCGTTTTTTATAATAGAAAATTTAAAAAAATTCAGGTAATTATTGCCGGATACATAGTTCTTATCCCACTAACTGTAATACTTGGTTTTAGCACCAGCCTTATCCTGTTCTGGATAATTTATTTTTTATCAGGATATGTATTTGGAATAATATGGATGCAGTCAAATCAGTTTATACTCGCTAGCAGGATAAGAAATAAAGAAAGAATAATTACAATATTTTTAACTTTTTATCCTTTAGGAGCTTTTATTGCGCCATTTATTTCTTCCTCAGTAATAGGTGCAAGTTTTAGCTGGAGATCTGTCTATTATATAATAATATTTATGATCTCCATAAACATTATCCTGTATATTATTCTTTTAGGAAGGAAAAATGAAAATGCCGCAATTCAAAATGAAGCAAAAATTCCTCTGAAGGAAATTTTTATAGACAGGCAAAATAATTTGATTTTTATCCTGTTATTAGTGGCAATATTCTTTTATTGCAGCTCCGAAACGATAGTTGCAACATGGACGCCTACATTTTTAGGAGAATCAAGAAATATGCTTCTGCAGCCCGCAAGCTTTGCATTGAACTTGTTCTGGCTTTTTGTCGTAATAGGAAGACTGGTTGCAATTATTATTTCAGGAAGAATAAAATCAACAAAAATAATGCTCGTTCTTTCAGTTTTGGCAATAGTTTCAATGGCGGCTGTTTCATTTGTTTACAATAAATACATGATTTTTATTTTAATTTCAATGGCAGGCCTTGGATATTCTGCCATGTTTCCGCTGCTGATTTCAGCGGGTAGCACTATTTTTGAAAAAGGCAGGGGTGTTCTTGCTACTTTTCTATTTTTTTCATCCAATCTTGGGCTTGCTTCAGCGGCAGCGATAACGAAGTTTTCATCAAAAACAAGCATGCAGCTGTCAATATCATTTTCTTTTATTTTAATGGCCGTTGTAACTATAATAGTACTAAGCATTATTTTCCTGTCAGGTAGAAGCAAAACGCTGCAGACACACTAAAAATCAATAATCATTTCCCGATAAATAACTATCTAAAATAGTCAAATTAAAAATATTTTATGCCTGATTTAAATTAATAAAATCCAAAATTTAAAAATACTTGGGTTGATGTTATTTTATATATTTTCTCCGGACATGATATAATATTTATTACAAGAATTATAAATTTCCTAAAGTTTATGATAAAGTATAGCGCTTTTAACAATAGCCGGGATTCGAAGCCGGATGAATTTTTTAAAAAGCAGATGTTTTTTATATGGGAAAATGGCATCTGAATTAAATAAATAAATTAAAAAAAAAGATTTTTTTGACAACTTTCAGTTAGATAGCTAAAATGCATAACATATCGATTTTTTTTTAATGAATATATTTTTGCCGTTAGGCGAAAACATTGCCAGCAATGTTTACAAATGTTAATGAGAAGGATTAGAGAATTATGCCTGATGAAGTAATTCTTCGTCTAGAGAATATTTCTAAAAGCTTCCCGGGAGTCAAGGCTCTTCAGAATATATCTTTTGACCTGAGAAAAGGTGAAGTCCATTGTCTATGTGGAGAAAATGGTGCTGGCAAATCAACACTGATAAAAATATTATCAGGTGCATATCAGCCTGATGAAGGCGGAGAGATATTATTCGAAGGTAAAAAAGTTAATCTGAATCCTCGTCTTGCCATATCAATGGGAATACAGACAATATATCAGGAACACACTGTTTTTAAACATCTCAGTATTACTGAAAATATCTTTACAGGTCTGGAAATGGGCAGGAATGGTTTTTTGCAGAAGAAACTGAAAAAGAATTGAATTTGCAACGAGAGACAC
>CAYNMO010000055.1:0-6527 GCA_964398155.1 uncultured Actinomycetota bacterium
AAAGGCTCAGGCTGGAGAGCTGGTAAGATTCTTCCTGTCCTGCAGCAAGTACTGAAAGAAGAATTCATACTGACAGATTAAATTACCTGTATTCATGTATTACTTCAATCATTGCCACTATATTTTCTATAGGTACGTTGGCTTGAAGAATATTCTCATTGGCAAATACAAAACCGCCGTCCTGAAAAAATATCTCAATATTTCGTCTTACATTTTCTTTTACTTCTTTGGGAGTTCCGAATGGCAATATTTTTATTCCAAAATATCTCTTAGCGCCTTTTCGATTTTTTCTTCACTAATCAGATACTCTTCTTCCAGAACAGGGCTGTATGAAACCGGAGTGTTGGGAGGTGATAATATTTTAATAGCTGCATCAAGATAATCGAAACCTTTTGTAGCTACCAGTGCTGCAATGTCTGTTGCCATATTGCACCTTGGATTATCCTCGTCAATTATTAATATCCTGCCTGTCTTTTTCACAGAATTTAAAATTATTTCTTCATCAAGGGGTGCCAGCCATATCGGGTCCACGACTTCAACACTTATGTTTTCCTTTTCAAGCTTTTTTGCAACTGCCAGTGCCCTGTTTACCATGAAAGACAGTGCAACTATTGTAATGTCTTTGCCCTCTTTCTTGACCTCACCTTTGCCTAATTGAAGCTCATAATCCTCTTCCGGAACATTTCCGGTTGTGTTGTATAGCATTTTATGCTCAAAAAGTATTACCGGATTATTGTTCCTTATGGCTGCAAGCAGGCCGCCTTTTGCATCACGAGGTGTTGATGGTGCCAGAGAATACCAGCCAGGGATATGAGCAAATAAGGAGTATAGCACCTGTGAATGATGCCCTGCATTTCTCCAGCCTGCGCCCATTAATGTTTTAACTGTTATTGGGACAGTCACCTGTCCTCCAAACATAAACCTTAATTTGGGGGCCTGATTTAAAAACTGGTCAAATGAAACTCCACAAAAATCTACATACATAAGTTCAACCAATGGCCTCATCCCTGCCATTGCAGCGCCAATGGCCGCACCCAAAAACCCTGATTCAGAAATTGGAGTGTCAAAGATCCTTTTATCACCAAATTCCTTTATCAGACCCTTTGTTACGCCATAAGGACCGCCCCATGCGCCTACAAGTTTCTCCCTGCCTGCAGCGCCTGCGATATCTTCTCCCAGCATTATTACATCTTCATCTTTTCTCATTGCGGTCACAATAGCCTCATTGATAGCTGCTTTATATGTCAATAATCTTTCCATTCAATACTCCCGTTTCAATTTTATAATTTAATATTAATTTTAAAAAAATATAAATCTTAGAGAAATAACTTCAAATAAAAAATAATATTTATACATAAACGTCTGTATCTATATCTGAAATATCTGGAAGAGGGCTGCTGTCAGCAAATTCTATGGCTTTTTCCAAATCTTTTTTGGCACTTTCATCAATTACTTTATATTCATCTTCATTCAGATATTTATTTTCAATAAGATACTTTTTAAAATTTAAAATACAATCTTTTTTCTTATATATTTCAATTTCTTCGTCGGTCCTGTAGCCCTCGGGTTCTCCTACATAGTGACCCGCATACCTGTAAGTATCCAGTACAAGAAGAGTCGGACCCTCACCTTTCCTTGCTCTCTGCACAGCTTCAGTTGCAGCATCATAAACCTTTAGTACATCCATTCCGTCAACGCTGACACCGGGAATACCATACGACTTGGCTCTGTCGGCAAGATTTTCTATGTTACAAACATACTCAACCGGTGTTGCTTCTGCATAATGATTATTTACCAGTACAAATATTGTGGGCAGCTTCCATATCGAGGCCAAATTCAAAGCTTCGTGAAATGTTCCCTGATTACTGGCGCCATCACCAAAAAACACCACAGACACCTCTTTGGTACCTTTAATTAAAGATTTCAGGGCAGGTCCGTTTGCCTGAGGCATGCCGCCTCCGACAATTCCGGTAGTCCCCATTAGTCTGTTCTTTACATCCATTATATGCATCGAGCCGCCTCTGCCCCTGCAGTAACCCGTAGATTTACCCCAAAGTTCAGCCATCATACGATTCAGGTCCAGGCCTTTGGCAATACAGTGGCCATGTCCTCTGTGGTTACTGAAAACATAATCACTTTTATCCAATGCAGCAATAACTCCTATGCCCGTTGATTCCTCTCCATACCCTAAATGGCATCCACCGGGAATTTTACCCTCCCTGTATAACCTATCCACAGATAATTCAAAATGTCTCGTTAATATCATCTGCCTTAACATTTCTATCAACTTTTCACTATTTAAATCCAAAATTTCCTCCTTGATTATTTTTCTTATTGTAATAAACAAAAATATTAATATTTGGTTGTAAGATAATTGTCAATAAATTTTATTCAAATTTCATTTTTACTACTTTGAGCCTGTCTATCTGTTTTTCATCCAGCTTACACCCGACCCCTATTTCATTGGAAAGGAGCAGGTTCCCAAAATTATCCATTTGAATACCGGAATAAATAATATCTTCTTTAAAATATGCATCTGAAGGAGCTATATCAGAAGCATATAACACATTGTCCAGAGAACACAATGCCAGCCCTGCCAGACTCCCAACTCCTGATTCCGGCATTTGCCCTATCCAGACAGGAACTCCTTTTGATCTGCACATGTCATGGATTGCAATCGCTTCTTTTATTCCTCCGACTCTTTGTATTTTGATATTGATTATTCTGCAACAACCAATATCCAGGGCATTTTTACAGTTTGTCAGACTATCTATGCTTTCGTCCAGACATATCGGAGTCTCTATTCTGTTTTGTAAAACATAATGATCATATAAGTCTTCATAATGCAGAGGCTGTTCTATCTGGGTTAATTTGTAATTATCGAGTTCCTCAAATATTTTAATATCTTCCAATGTGTAATTTGAATTGGCATCAACTGTCAAATCAATATTGCCAAATTTTTCTCTTATTTTCCTGACCGGCTCAACATCCCATCCCTTTTTTATTTTAATCTTAATGCCTGTGCATTTGTACTCCAAAAAATTTTCTACACTGGACAGTAATTCATCTATTGAAGGTTTTATGCCTATTGAAATTTTCCATGGTATTTTTTTATTTTTTCCTCCAATAAATTCAAAAAGCGGTTTATTTGCATGCTTTGATAACAAATCCCATAATGCTATCTCTACTCCTGATTTGGCAAAGTTATTTCCCCTGATATTTGAAAATATATCATCGGCATCTTCAATCTTATCAATATTTCTGCCAATTAACTGTGGGATTATAAAATCTTTCAATATATGCATACAGGTGCCAATAGTCTCTGATGAATAAAAGGGTGCAGGCATTGGGGAGGATTCGCCAATTCCTACCAATTCATCAGTATATAATTTAACCATGATACAGTCTTTTTCAATAATTACTCCGGAACTTATTTCAAAAGGCTCATTTAGTGGTAACCTGACATGAATAAGTTCTACTTTTTTTACCTTCATTTGCTATTCTGTGTCTCCCTGTTTCATAAATATTAAGATTCCAAAACAAAATTTTTTAGTTATCCAGGTATTCAAGCTCCAACTCTTTCATTTTTATGGCAGATGGAACACATGTTTTTAAATCCCAGTCCATTTCTTCAAAATATTCTTTGCGCATGGTATCAATATCAACACTAATACCCTTTAGTGGTCCATTTTCAAGAGGAGGCAAACCTTTTGCTATTTTTGGATAAGGCATTTTAATGGGATTTATTCCTTCTCTCAAATTAAATAAATGTCTTACTGTATTTATTCTTTCACCGGTCTTTATCAATTCTCTCAAGCTTACGTCCCACCCTGTCACAGCTGAGTAACACTCCTGGTAATTTGTCACATCACCTGAAAAATAACCGAACAAGCAGGCGCCAAGAGTATTTATTATATGCATAAAAGAGGACAACACTTTCTCAGCTTTTGCTCTGTCTTTATACTCAGTTTTATTAAATATAAACTTAATTTCAGGTAATTCTCTCTCAAGCCCCGGAGGTAGTACAAAAGAACCAAATTGGCAGTGTCGTCCCGGTGTTGCATCCAAAGTATAGCTGACGGCAAAACCCGGCTCAAAACGTGAATCATGGGCCGGAAGCTCCTGGCCCTGTACGTGAATGGCAAATTCTTCTGAGCCTTTTCCAATTATAGAGGAGGCTACCTTAACTCCGTTAGATAATATTTCGCCGATTCCTTCTCTGTTGGCTATCTTTTCAGTAAGCTCAACAATTGATTTGTGGTTTCCCCAGGTCAGCTCTATTCCGTCAGTATCTTTTTTATTTAAGATCTTATTCTCATAACAGTTTATGGCAAAAGCAACTGTTGCTCCAACCGAAATTGTATCTATTCCAAATCTATTGCAAATGTCATTACATTTAATTATTGATTCAAAATTATTGTTTAAAGAATAACTGCCAAATGCAGAAATTGTTTCATATTCCGGCATGTGCGCCATTTCTTTTAACTTGTAGTTTCCATCATTTATCATTACGTGACCCCAGCAGGCAATAGGACAACAGTAACATGCATTTTTTTTAACTTTATACTTTTCAATGTTGTCATATTCAAGCTCACTGAAATCTTTCATGTCTTCACTTGAACCAAGCCAGTTTTTTACCGGTGAGTCACCGCTTATAAGCCCGTTAGTTGCATAGCCCGGGGTTCCTGTAGTGGTATAAAATTCTGATAAACCGCACCCATTTTTAATTTCTTTGATGAATTTAGTTTTTAGTTGATTAAATCTTTCAATATCCGCTATGTTTAAGTTTTTGCTGCCTGCAGCTACAATGGCTTTTATTTTTTTGGAGCCCATAATTGCACCAAGTCCGCCTCTTGCTGCAGCCCTGCCTTTTCTGGTTATTATTGCAGATAAAAGAGACATGTTTTCACCGGAGACGCCGATACAAATGATTTCGGCTTTTTTACCGTGAATTTCCTTTAGCATATCTTCAGTATCGTAGGTATCCTTACCCCAAAGGCTTGAACCATCTTTGATTGTTACCTGCCCGTCTTCCAGCAACAGATAAACCGGTTTTTCTGAAGCACCTTTGATAATAATGCCGTCAAGACCGGCAAATTTTAATGCCGGCCCAAAATGGCCCGAACCATTTGAATCGCCCCATGTATTGGTTAGCGGTGACTTCCCGCATATTGTAAATCTTGAAACTGCTGGAAAGTTTAGCCCGGTAAGAGGTCCTGCAAATAATGCAAACAAGTTATCTTCGGATAATGGGTTAACGCCCGATTTCTGGTTCTCATAAATATATTTCGCGCCAAATCCATACCCGCCGATGAATTTCCTTTTTACGTCGTCACTGAAATATACTTCTTTTACACTGTGGTCAGATAAATTAACCAGTAGTGTTTTGTCAATGTAGCCACCAATCATTATCAATCCTTTGGAAAATATAAAAAATTATTAAATAGAAATTCTTATAGATTCGCTTTATGCAGCCCGACTGCAGCTTTCATGATATTTTCTTCACTTGCCTCTTTATAGTCAAATTCTGCAGTAATTTCACCTTCATGCATAACAATTATCCTGTCGCTGACACCCAAAATTTCCGGCAATTCAGAAGATATCATGATTATTGCTATATTTTCCTTTGCCAGCTGGCTGATTATTTTATGAATTTCTGATTTGGCCCCGACATCTATCCCCCTGGTCGGTTCATCAAGTATAAGGACCTGCGGGTTTCTTGCCAGCCATTTGCCCAGCACTACTTTTTGCTGGTTGCCTCCGCTTAAACTGCCCACTTGTTTTGATAATTGAGATTTGATATCCAGTTTTTGGGAATATTCTTTTGCTATTTTTAACTGGATCCTTAATTTTACCCAACCCAGAAATGAAATCCATTTTAATGATGGAAGGGTCAAATTTTCTTTAATGTCCATTAATGGTATGAAACCAAATATTTTCCTGTCTTCAGATACATACCCAATGCCTTTGCTGATAGCGTTAAACGGGTGGGTAAATTTTACTTCTTTTCCGTTTAACAGTATTTTGCCGGAATTATACCTGTCCATACCAAAAATACATCTTGCTATTTCAGTCCTGCCGGATCCCATCAATCCCGAAATACCCAGTATTTCTCCTTCTTTAACATTAAAACTGATATTTGAAAAGGCGCCGGTCCTGTTTAAATCCACGACTTCAAGAACAACTTTCCCTTTTACACTACCCTTTTCCCGCTGATAGATATCCCCTAATTCACGGCCTACCATCAGCTTGACTAATTTATCTTCATTGACTTCAGAAATATTATAATCCCCAACTTTTTTGCCATCTCTCATTACTGTTACTGAATCGGCGATCTCGAATATTTCTTTCATTCTATGGGTAATATAAATTATACCTAACCCCTGGCTCACCAGTTTTTTTATAATAACAAACAATTGCTCTTTCTCGACATCTGATAATGCTGAAGTAGGTTCATCCATGACTATCAACTTTGCATCGCTGTTTATAGCTTTTACAATCTCGATTAACTGCTGCTCACCGACTGT
>CAYNMO010000055.1:6537-12611 GCA_964398155.1 uncultured Actinomycetota bacterium
CTAATTTACTCCTGGGATTTATATTTATATTTAAACTCTTCAAGATTTCTATTGATTTTTTATGCATCTCATTCTTACTGAGCAAAAAATTTACCTTTCTGGAAATTTCATTCCCCAGAAAGATATTCTGGCTGATGCTTAATTCCGGAATTATTGAAAATTCCTGGTAAATAACACTGATCCCCAGTTTTTTTGCATCACTCGGACTGGCGATGTGGATCTCTTTGCCATCGATTTTTATCTGGCCTTCATCTTTCCTGTATACGCCTGCCAGTATTTTTATCAGTGTTGACTTACCGGCACCATTTTCCCCTACAATCGCATGAATTGTTCCGCCTTTTATCTCAAAATCTACTTTATCCAGGGCTTTTACACCCGGAAATAATTTCGAGATTCCCAGCATTTCTATTTTATCAAATTTAAAACTCTTCTTGTCATCCATATTTTTTTAGTTAAATAATTAAAAATTAATTACATTAATAAGCGGCGCTTCTGTTTTTGTGCATTATATTATCTATCAAAACAACTACAATGATTATAATTCCCCTGATTATATATTGAAAAAATGGGTCTATTGCCATAAATGACAGACCATTAATTAAAATACCGATTGTAAGCGCCCCTAAAAAAGTCCCCAGCATTGTGCCTTCTCCACCCCGAAGGCTTACCCCTCCGATTATAACTGCTGTAATAACATCAAACTCCAAGCCAACTCCAACCCAGGGCTGCACCGAACCTATCCTTCCAATAGTAATAACAGACCCTATCCCAACCAGCAAGCCTGTGATTATATAGGTATAAGTCACTATGAGCTTAGTGTTAATGCCTGATGCACGAGCAGCATTTGTATTTCCGCCAACAGCATATATCTTTAAACCGAAAGCGTTTCTGCTTAATATAAAATAAAATACTATATACGCAATCACTACAAATATCATTACTACTGGCAGTATTCCAATCTGGGTGCTGCCAAGCCATAAAAACGCTGCGTCTTTGATTCCAACTGACTGGGCGTTCATAAGACCTAAAGTCAAGCCTCTTGTGAGTGCAGCCATGGCCAGGGTGAACATGAATGGATTGATGTTTAAAACTCCAACTGCGACTCCATTTATGGTGCCTATTAAGGTACATGTTACTAAAATCGAAATAATAGCAAGAGCGCTATTTCCGCTAAGGCCCATAACCATTGCTCCTATTGCTCCGCCAACAGCCAGATTTGCGCCTACAGATAAATCAAAGCCTCCATCTATTATAATAAGCGCCATCCCAATTGCTACAAGGGAGAGCACACTTGTCTGCCTGAAAATATTGATAATATTGTTTATGCTGAAGAAGCTTGAATTAATCGCTCCAAATACTGCTACCAGCACTACTATAATGAATACTAAAGATAAGTTTTTTGGGAACTTACTCAGTATTTGACCCCTTCTTTTAACTTCTGTTTGCGTATTTTTATCCTTTTGCATCTTAGTTTTTATATCTGTTATGATTCTTAAATTTTATCCAGTTTTAGTTTAATATTTATTTGGTTTTTTTTGGCGGGATATTTGACTATCCCGCCAAACATTTCATCAATACCTGCTATGGTTATTTTTAGTATTCTTCTCTCTTTTACAGAGAAGCACCAATTTTATACATCCGGTTGCCAATCAACGACAGCATTTTCTATTGTTGACATTGAATCTGCAGGGGTAATCCAATTGATGTCATCTTTGAAACCATTGGCTGTTGCCTGGTCAAAGGTTGTTTGATTAAGTATTAAAGCTGTTGGAAGGTATAGCATACCATTATCTGTTTTTACTTTAGTTCCTCTTGCAAGTGCAGCTCCAACTTTAATGTTCCAGGCACCGATTCTTGCTAAACCTGTCATGACATTACCAATCATCATGCCGCCTGGCTCCATCATCTTAATTGTAGTAGTATCAGCATCACTACCAATAAGGACTATTTCTTTTTCTCTTCCTGCGTTTTTAATTGCAGTTGCAACAGCAGCAGTTATGCCATCATTCCAAATAGAAACTGCATCTATTTCAGGATATTGGGTTAAATAATCTTCCATTAATTTTTGTGCTGCTACCGGATCAAATCCGCCAGGACCTTTAACAAGGACCTCAATGTCCGGAAATTCTTTTGCTGCAGCATCAAAACCATCTTGCCTGCAATCAGAACAATAATTACCATTCTGGCCAATCAGATAGATTACTTTACCTTTTGAGTCAAGATAATAGAATAAAACTTTGTTAAGATCGTACATAAATTTGGTGTCACCGTAAACAGTGCTGACATTACCCTCAACTTCGACAAGATTGCCCATTGTTACTGTAGGTATACCGGCTTTCAGAGCCTTTTCAACAACTGGCGCCATAGCTACCTTATCCATAGGGTCCATTAAAATACAGTCGACTTTCTGTTCAATGAAGTTTTCGACATTTGCTATCTCTTTTTCCAGGCTGTTTTCTGAACCCTTCCAGATAACTTCAACTCCGACTTCTTTTGCTGCAATATCTCCACCCTTTATAAGGGTAACCCAGGATGGATTGACAGTGTCCATTAAAACAACGCCAAGAGTCACTTTTTTTTCAGTGGATGCGGCGGCACTTGCTGCTGCAGTTGTTTCAGTAGTTGCTGCCTTACAGCTTAATAATGAAAAACCCAGCGTCAGCATGATACACAAAAGTGCTGCCATTAAAATTAAAGAAATTCTTTTCAACTTGATACTCCTTTTCCGGCATTTTTTTTATTCCGGTTTAAAACTTTTATAATAGTAAAAATATTCTTTTTTTTTGCTATCACCTCCTTAGTAAAAATTAAAAAATAATTGTATTTTCATTCCCCCTTTCCAGCTCAAGCATTTTTTATATTATAACCTTTTATATCAGGCCCCTCTTTTTATATTGATCGCCCTGTCAAAAAGTAAAACTGCAATTATAACAATGCCTTTTATAACATCCCTGTAATTTGCATCAATGGAAAGTAAGTTTATTATATTTCCAATAATAACTATTAGAAGCACTCCGACAAAAGTTCCTCTGATAGTTCCCTTTCCTCCGGAAAGTGATGTGCCGCCCAGTATGGTTGCTGCAACAGCATCCAAAAGTAATGGCAAGCCTCCAATTGATGGCACTGACATCTGTACTTTTGAAACCAATAAAACCGCAGCGAGGCCTGTGCATAAACCGGAAAAAGCGTATATATAGAATTTATATTTATCTATATTTATGCCTGCAAGAACTGAGCTTTTTTCATTGTTTCCAATTGATATTATGTATGTGCCAAGCCTTGTCTGGTTCAATATGAGATACCCTATAAAGTAAAAAAAGACAAGGAATATAAAGGAGCTCGGAATTTTCCAAATTTCTCCGGAGCCAAGAAAAGTAGTAAACGAATTTTCTATATATATTAATTTGGCACCAGCTATTAAATATGTAAGACCCTGGAAAATTGCCATTGTGGCTAATGTGACAATAAATGGCAGTATTTTTAAACGTGTGATAAGAAGGCCATTGAAAATCCCCATTAAAATGCCTGCCGCAACAGTTATCAATATTATAATAAAAATATTTACCGATTTTTCATAAAAAATCCCAAATATTATTGCAGCCAGCGAAACCCCAAATGCTGCTGAAAGATCAAGGCCTCCTGACATTATTACAAACATCGCCCCCATTGCCAGTATTCCAACAGGCACCATTTGCCTGCTAAGGTTTATAATATTGCCTATGCTCAGAAATCTGGGGTTTACAATCAGCATTACAATAATTATCAGGGCTAAAATTATGACATTTCCAAGTTCCCTGAAAATATCCAATTTTTTAAAACTCCTGTTTTTTGATTCAACATTATTAATTTTTTCAGTTACCATTTTTTTTCAAAGATTTTTTTGATTAATATTAATTTAAAGTTTGCATAAAATATCCTTAAACTCCTAAAGTCATTCCAAATAGCTGTATTCCCTTGAAATTTCTATAAATCTTTTCACACTATTAACGGTTTCATCAAAGCCTGCGATCTGTCCTATGCCATCTACTCTGAGATATGCTCTTAGATTTTTGTTTTTTTGCAGGGAAATATAATAATTCTTAATCTTATTTTTAATTTCTGAATCATTTGTAGCTAATATATCTTTGACCGGGTGAAACCTTTTTTCTATGCCTGTATTGTCAATATTTTTTCTGGTTATTGCTTCAACAAATAAATCAAAATCATTCCAGCCACTGCAGTCGAGCATTGATATATTTTTAAGATCCAGTATTTCATCAATAAGCCCGTTGACCTCTCCACAGCTATGCCAGTATACAACGCCTCCATAGAAAGAGCTTATTTCATTTTCTATGGGTAAAATCAAGTCTTTAAAATTTCCCTTTAGCAGATTGGGATAATTTACGTCATCGTTATGTAAACAGATTTTTTCTATATTTATCCCTAAAAACTTTGCTCTTTTTTTACTGAACTCAAATAACTTGTTTTTTGCAACATTCATTATTTTTACAACAAATTCAGGATTGTCTACCAGGTCCAGCAGTATGTTCTGATATCCTCTCAGATAAATTGCTATTCCAAAGGGCCCGATTATCCAGTCTGGAAAAATTACCTGCCAGGTGGATGGTAATGTCTCCTTTATTTTATAAAAAAATTCATGTGCCCGCGCCAAATCTCCATCTTTTTCAAAATCTATCTCTTTATCTTCCAACCGCTTCAACGACTCTTCGTCGGTCACTGGAGTGTAGGACCTGACTACTGAAGGATCAAAATTATCTGGATACTGCACCTTGCAGCCTAGAATAGATGCCTCAAACGCAGCTCCAAACCAAATCAATATTGCTCTTCCCAACCCTGCGTCATCTTTAAAAACATTATATCTGTATAAATAAGTTTCAAGCTGTTTCTCAAGATAGGTCAAATGATTGAAATAATAATCTTTTAAATTAAAATTTAACAATTTTGCCCACATGGGGTACTCAAAATCTGCAACGATGGGCATCTGGCCAATTCTTTTTGGTTTACAGTGATAAAAAGTATTACTTACTTCAGGATCTTCCCATTTTTTTCCAATTTCTTTGTTCCTGTCTGAATCAATCTGACTTTCAATTTCTTCTACTAATCTTTTGATATTGGATAACTGATTCATTTCTTCTCTCTTTATAACCAAAATTAATTTTAAGGTTTTGGTTTTACAAAATCTTTTTATTAATGTTTTTTAATAAACTCTTCCCTTAAAGCATTTATGTGATTCCTGATTGCAAACTCCGCTTTGACCTTATCTTTTGCCAGGATTGAATTAATTATTTCATTATGCTGTTTAATGCTGATGTTCCAATCCAGGATCCATCCCTTTGTAAAGCACAGCAACAGGATATTAAGCTCTTCGGTGAGATTTGCTACTATTTTATTTTTTGAAGACTCAATTAAAAAGTAATGAAATTTAACATCCAGGTCATAGGCTTCTTTGGTTTTTTTTTGATCGTAATAACACTCGAATCCAGCCAGATACTCTTTTAATGTGTCTTCAGTTTCGGTAGTCAAATCATCAATCAGAGCAGACACACCCAGCATTTCAAAAACAGACCTTACGGCGAAAATATCATTAAGTTCCTCTTGTGAAAAATTTTTAACAAAAAAACCTTTTCTCGGTAATTTTTGAATCAAACCCTCTTTACTTAATAATGCCAGAGCCTGAATTAATGGTATTTTACTCATACCCAAATCGCTGGCTACTTTTTCCTGGCTTATTTTATCGCCGGGCTTAAGAACATTTTCAATTATTAATTCTTTGATTTTCTTATAAGCCAGTTCACTTAAAGTATGGTTGTTAATTTTAAATTTATCCACGATGTTACTTGATATATATTATATAGTATACTCTATAATATATATTAGCACCTTTACCTTCATTGTCAAATATAAGTTACTCTGTTTTATACCCGGAACAACCTATGTAATTCCGGGTATAAACAAATAATTATTCAGGCAATTGATTGAACTGACAATAGATCATGGGTATATTCCTCTAAGTGTTACGGCTTCAGCAACCCTTCCGACAGCAATAAGCGAGGCAGCTGTTCGCATGTCGACTT
>CAYNMO010000056.1:0-1817 GCA_964398155.1 uncultured Actinomycetota bacterium
GTCTCTATAAGCTCGCCATTAAAGTCGCCTATTCTTTTTCTTAATTCCTTTATATGAACATCTATGGTCCTTGAGCCACCTGAAAAATCATATCCCCAGACAGCTTCCAGGATTCTTTCCCGAGAAATTACAATATTTTTGTTTTGGGTAAGGTAAAGCAGCAGCTGAAATTGCTTGTTTGTCAGTTTTACTTCTTTGCCGCCTGCTAAAACTCTGTGAGACTCTGAATTGATTTCGAGACATGAAAGTTTTTTCTTTCCCAGCACAGAAGAAGAATTAAAAAATATTTTAATTACTCTGTCATGCTCGATTTCTGTAATGCGTCGGCCTGAGTCTGAAAATTTATTTCTGCCGGGATCTGAGAAATTTACTTTATTTTCAAATTCTTTGAGACCCTGCATATCATTCAAACTAATTTCGCTGTTTTCTCTGCCGGCTTCGGTGCGGCGCAAAACAGCCTTAATTCTTGCAACCATTTCCCTTGGATTAAAAGGCTTTGTTATGTAGTCGTCGGCGCCAATTTCCAGTCCGAGAACTTTGTCTATTTCTTCATTTTTTGATGTTAAAAAAATTACAGGAATATTACTTGTTTTCCTTATAATTTTTATAACCTCCAGCCCATCAAGCTCCGGCATCATAATATCCAGTATGACAAGGTCAAACATGTGATCTTTTGTTGATAATTTGTCAATTGCTTCTCTGCCGTTTGAGGCCTGTTCTGCTTCAAAATTATCTTTGACAAGAAAGTCTCTGATCAGGCTCCTTATTTCTTCTTCATCATCTACGATTAATATCTTTTTCATTAATATAAAAATACTTTCTTTTAGCCAAACTGCATATCGTACAATTTTTTAAAATCTCCTTTAAGGCTCGCATAAAGCGATTTGTAGATTTCGTAAGTTCTCCTGTAAGTCTTAAAGTTGGACGTATTTGGCAATAATTCGCGTGAAGGTTTAACTGCTTTATTTACGGCATCCTCAACAGACTTATAGATACCGCAGCCGACACCGGCAAGAAGCGCGGCTCCAAATGCGGGGCCTTCTTCATTCTTTAGCGTTATTATAGGGCTTTCAAGAGTATCGCATATTATTTCTTTCCATATTTTGCTTCTCGACCCTCCACCAATAAGAACTATTTTTTCTGAATTAATTCCAAGCTCCCGCATCAGATTCAGGCAGTCCAGCTGGCTGAATGCAACACCTTCCATTATTGCACGCACAAAATGATCCTGTGTATGCATATATGACATTCCAAAAAATACTCCTCTTGCATAAGAATCTGCATGGGGTGTTCTTTCACCTGTAAGGTAGGGAAGGAATATCAGTCCGTCTGAGCCTGGTTTGACATTACACGCTTCTGCGTCAAGTAATTTGTATTTTTTCAGATCCGGATTTTCTTTTTCAATTGCCCGGGAAGGGCCAAAAGTATCAAAGTACCATTTCTGGCTTCCTGCAGCCGCCAGGGTAACCCCCATTAAAATCCATTTACCGGGGACTGAATGACAGAATGAATGAAGCCTGCCCTCCGGGTCATAAACCGGCTTGTCGCTATGAGCAAAAACAACACCGGAAGTCCCTATAGAATCTGAAATGACACCCTGTTTTATGATACCTGAGCCCACATTCCCGGCTGGATTATCTCCGCCGCCGCCTGCAATTGGCGTACCGGCAATGAGACCGGTTAATTTTGCTGTTTTTTCGTCCAGACAGGCGCTTATCTCGGGACTTTCATAAATATCTGCAAGAAGATCTTTATTTATTTTTAACCCTGCAAGTATCTCATCAGACCAGGTTCTTTTTTTAATATCCATAAGAAGC
>CAYNMO010000056.1:1827-12279 GCA_964398155.1 uncultured Actinomycetota bacterium
AGCATTCCTGAGGCATCCGAAACTTCTGCGGCATACGTTCCGCTTATCATAAACCTTATATAATCTTTGGGTAAGAGGATTTTACAAACCTTTGCGTAATTTTCCGGTTCATTTTCTCTGAGCCACATTATTTTGGGGGATGTAAAGCCCGGGAGAGCTTTATTGTATGAAAGCTTTATAAAATTTTCATAGCCGAAAATATCGTATATTTCCCGGCACTGGGGTTCAGTTCTCTGATCGCACCACAAAAGAGCAGGCCTGATTACATTATTATCTTTATCAAGAAAAACAGAGCCATGCATCTGACCCGAAAGCCCGATCGCTTTTACCTGCTTTCCGCTTATATTATTTGCTTCAAGAACTTCTTTCATTGTTGATATAGATGCATCATACCAGTCGGAAGGATTTTGCTCAGCCCATCCCGGTTTAGGAGTATAAAGCGGATATTCCTTAATAGCCGAAGCTGCAATATTACCTTCTTCGTCAATTAAAATGCACCTTGTCCCACTCGTTCCTACATCAATTCCCAGCAAGTAATTTTTTTCCACATTATCCTCCGCTAAAATATTAACTAAAATAATTTTGATACCAGACCATATATCTCTTTATATTTCTCAAACTTGTCCAGATATCTTTCCCTTATTTTCTGGTCCGGTTCGAATATGTCCTTAACTTTTACAAATTGTGAAATTGCCTCCGACATTGTAAATTTTCCTGTTCCAAGGCCGGCAAGCATCATTGTAGCAAGACATCCAGCTTCGGTAATGTCCATCCTGAGTATTGGTCTGTTTGAAATTGAAGCTTTTAATTTAAGTTCATAGTCTGATTTGGACCCGCCCCCAACTGCACGAATTTCTACAATTTCAACTCCGCTTGACTGTGCAAGACCGATATTAAAGCAAATCTCAAAAACCAGACCCTCTATAATTCCTTTAAAAATCTCTTCCTTGTTTGTATCAAGGTCTATACCAATTATGGATCCCTTGGGTATTGGATCAAGATAAGGAGTTCCTGAGGCAGAAAAGTAAGGAAGCGTAAATAGCTTTGATGGCTCAAAGGTAAGCGAGGAGGAAATATTTCTTATCATCTGATTATCTCCGCCTGCAAGATTATCTCTAAACCATTTGACAACACTTCCGCCTGACAAATTGTATGCAAGTGCTACATATTTGCCGTCAACAGCATGGGCCTGGCATGAGAAATTGTTTTTTAACATTTCCTTGTTGGTAAGTGCGTCTTCCATACATGTGCTGACACACTCTACTGTCCCCATTCCATCGGCAGCAATTCCTCCCTTTACAGCGCCCACTCCGAGGGCTGCACATGGCTGATCATGCGCTCCGGTTACAATCGAAACCCTGTCTGTAAAACCCAGTTCATCGGCAATTTTTTTATCTATAAAGCCTATTTCAACTGAAGAAGGAGATGGCTGGGAAAACAAATTAACATCAATATCAAAAGCAGACAGAATATCCTCGGTCCATTTTTTTGTTCTAACGTCAAAAAACAGAGTCCTGGATGCAAGTGCATAATTTATTTTGGTATTTTTTATTCCCATTTTATGAAAGAAAAGGTCTTCCGTAAAAAGGATTTTTTTTGTTTTTTTATAAATCTGCGCTTCATTGTATTTCATCCATATTATTTTGTTTAAAGGGCAGATATAGCCTGGGGGATAGCCCGTTATATCCATGAGATACTCAGCACTATATTTAGACAATACAAGTTCTAATTCCTTTACGCTTCTGGCGTCTGTTGAATATATGGTGTTATATAAAATGTTGCCTTTGTCATCAACAGGGGTAAAGCCTTCTCCGAAAGTACTGACCGCAATTGCACTCACAGGGTCTTTTTTAACTGCAGGATCGCTGTTGACTTTTTTTAAGACTTCAAAAATTTTATTCCACTGATTAACAGTATCACACTCGACCCAGCCTGGTTTTGGAAACAGCAGATTATACTCTTTATAATCAGATGCAAGCACTTTTCCTGTTTCACTGAAAACTATGGCCTTTGTCCCGGTTGTCCCTATATCGAGCCCCATTATACTCATTATATTTCACCTTCTTGTGTGTATTTCTATCTTTTTATCAGAATAATTACTTTAGTTTATAATTTTTATATCAAGGTTTTAAAAATTCAGCTACTGATAAGATTAACTTTTATCAGGGGGATAAATTTATTTATACCAATTTCACAGATAAAGGCAATTCCAGTTTTAACAATATTTGATGTTTCGCCTGTCATATCAATCTTGTGCATTCTTTCGACATGCATATTATTTCTGCATTATCTACTTTATAAAATCTGCTGCCATGCAATATGCTTTTTATTAACAGCCCGGTTATTGATATTTAATAACCGGGCTGCCATATAAGACAAATAAATAAAAACCAAATGCTTAAAAAATACAATACTTACAGATTCCAGAAATCTGGAATATAAATCTTTTCAGATCCCAGAAGAGCTGATTTATTGCCAAGCACACCCGCACTTGACCAGTTTGCAGCTTTCTCAGCATCAATTGCCGAGTCTCTCTTCTCAACTATGGACATTATAAACTCATTTACAAGATGAGGATGAGAGCCTCCATGACCTGAGCCCTGTATAAACGACAAATGTGACTTCTCTTCTTCATCCATTACTTCAAAGGATTTTGTAAATCTGGCTATTTCTTTTGGAAGCATGCTATCCGTGTCAGGAATTGTTATTTTTTCAAAATCTTCCCCGCCGGTATATAATAATGGGTCTTCTTTGTCAAGTTTGTTCCATTCAAAAGACATTTTGTTTCCAAAAACATCAAAACTTTCTATATACTGCCTCACTGTATCATAAAGCGATCTCGTAACTTCTCCGCCTATGTCAGAATTTTTAAATTTCATCAGCATTGATTCTACTGCAAACGGACAATTCCAATTTTTAACATAGGACTCTCTGACTCTGCCGGAACCAAGACCGAAAACCCACTCAACGGGAGCATCGGCTAGAATTGCAAGCGGACTTACTGCATGTGTTGCATAATTAAGAGGAGGCCAACCCGGCCATGGAGCCCCCCACTCTTCCATGTCCTGCATATGCGATCCTCTCAGGAACTGAATTTTACCCAGTTTGCCCTCGTCTTTAAGTTTTTTTACATATAGGAATTCTCTTGAGTATGCCGCTGTTTCCATCATCATGTAATTAACACCGGCTTTTCTTCTCATTTTTACGATTTCCATGCAATCTTCAACATCAATTGCCATAGGAACCGTACATGCAACATGTTTCTCGGCTTTAAGGCAGTCAAGTACAATAGGAGCATGGGTATCTGCAGGCGTTACAATATGGATGGCATCCAGCTCTTTTATTTTTAACAAATCTTTATAGTCTGTATAAAGTCTGTCAATGCCATATTTTTCCCCGGCTGCTTTTAATTTATCTTCTGATCTCTGGCAAATAGCATATAACTCAGAATTCGGATGCTGCTGATAAATCGGGATAAAGTCTGCCCCAAAACCCAAACCCACTATTGCTACTTTTATTTTTTGCTCCGGCATATTTTTCTCCTTAAGAATTAATCATTTTTCATAGCCTCGTCAAATGCAGTGGTACTTGGGCTGATATTTATATTTTTCACAAATGCACATGCCTCTGAAGCACCAAGAATTCTTTCCATACCTGAATCTTCCCATTCAACTGAAAGCGGGCCATCATAGCCTATTTCGTTAAGCTCACGGATAATGGCAGAGAAATCAACTCCGCCTCTGCCTGGTGATCGGAAATTCCAGCCTCTTTTTGTGCTGCCAAATTCAATATGAGAACCCAGTATACCGGTCAGCCCGTCAAGAGTTACAGACGCATCTTTTATATGTACGTGATAAACTCTGTCTGGCAGTTCCCTTATCATCAGATGCGGCTTGATTCCCTGCCACAAAAGATGGCTGGGATCAAAATTCATGCCAAGAGTCTTTCTGTAATTAAAGACCTGAAGAAGCTTTACAAATGAATAATAATCAAATGCTATTTCTGTAGGATGAACTTCAAGAGCAAACTTTATATCCTGCTTGTCCATCTCATCAAATAAAGGGGTCCATCTTTTAACAATGGTATTAAATCCTTCATCTACAATTTCCTGTGTCGTCTGAGGGAAAGAATACCAGAACGGCCATATTGGTGAACCGGTAAAACCTGTTATTATTTTAATATCCAGATTCTTTGCTGCCTGAATTGTATATCTTACTTCCTGGACAGCCCATTCTCTCATGGCTTTTGGATCGTCGGCAACGGAAGACGGTGCAAATCCATTATGTCTTTTGTCAAGAATATCTCCCACCAGCTGACCACTAAGATGCGCGCTTATAGCCCATGCCTTTAAATTATACTTTTTAAGAGTGTCTTTTACTTCTTTAACATAGCCCTGATCTTCTGCTGCTTTTTTTGGGTTAATATGTTTGCCCCATGTTGCAAGCTCAAGTCCCTCATAGCCCATTCCTGACGCAGTTTTGCACATTTCTTCTAATGACAAATCAGCCCACTGGCCCGTAAAAAGCGTAACTGGTCTCATTTTTTTACCTCATGCTCATTATTTTTAATAATAAAAACACATTTATTTTATGAACTTTCTTTATGCGCAGCATAAAGTCTTGCGACTTGATGCTGCCTGTCTGCTATTTCTTCATGCTGTCAATATAAATCATTTCCATTGCGCCTCTGTTGTTTTCAGGATCAAAATAAGCTTCAATCATTTTCTCATGAGGAAGATTATTGATTCTTTCATTCATGATATGAAGAGCAAGTGAGTTTATTTCGATAGCTTTTTGTACTGGCATTCTCTCCGGATTAATATCAATTCCAAAATATTCTTTAAAGCCAGCCATTTTAAGAACATATAGCATTGCCTCTGCCTGCTGCCATTCAATAACACCCACATTTAAGTCCTGGTCATAGTTGCCAAGGGGCTGGCTGTTCCAGTGTGTGTTAAACAGTCTTCCCTGTTTTAAGCATCTTGCAATTGCGTAAGGTGTGTCTTCTCCGCCCATTCTGATATGACCAATCTCTGGCTGCATTCCCATTATGGAGATACCCTTGTCAAGGATATCTCGGTTGATTTTGTTTTTAAGTTTGTCTTCAATATCCTGGCAGGCAATCAGTCCGTCAGAAGTTGATCTGTAAATATTATTTGGTGCCGGTTCATATGGTTTTGGCTCTATTGCACATATTATTCCAGGTACCTCATCAAGAGCAAGTGCAACTGCGCTCTCAAATCTGTCCCACATATCATAAAAATTGGTTCCAAGTGAATAAGTATATCCGTCAATTCCAGGCCATATTCCTGCGTGGTGAAGTTTCTTTGCCTTTGCAAACTTAAAACCATTGACAAGAGTCTCAATAGCCATGTCTCTGTATTTTTTGATGGGGTTTGAAAGAGAGCCAAACTCATATTCTTTTGGATAAAATATTGCCGGATAGCAGGACTGAAGAACTATTCCTGTTTCTTTTTCAAGCCTTTCGTAGAGATAATAATTCTCTTCATTTACTTCATTAGGATAATGAGCTTCAATTGCCCTAACGCCATACTTTGCCATATCTGCAGCCATTTCAATACGCTCTGCAATAGTCTTGCTTGGGATATAGGCTTCGTGAAATCGGCCTCCGCCCGGAGTGAAATACCATATTCCTACAGAAAGCTTAAGTTCAAGACTGAAGCTTTGCATGTGTTTTAGTAATTCTTCTCTTGAAAACTTTTTCTTCTGATAACTTGTATCAGTCACCTGATAATCCATACTTACCTCTTTTTATAGTTTTTTTAATAAAATACATTGTAAAAAAATACTGCATAAATTTAATATTATTAAAATAAAAACTTTCCTCAGACAGCTCAATGTTATTAAGCAGGTTTCAGATAAATTAACTGTTTAGATCAGGTCTGCCAATTTCACAATCAGACTCTCCCTGCCAGATATTTACCAAAAACAAAAATAATTACATCCGCATCTGGTCTGTCATTTTGAAACTACAATCTGTATCTTTGGCTTCGGTACTCAGCCACTTACAATATCAGCAAACTCTGCGTTATTTTGAAACTATAATCTGTATCTTTAGCTGTTCTCCCGGATTTGTTTTTAAAAGTCTGATTGCTTCCTCAGTTTTTTCAAGCGGATAAGTTCCGGTCAGTATCGGCTCTACTTTTACAAGACCTTCCTGTATTGATTTTATTGCTGTTGCCCATGAAAGTGGTGCGAGCCATGCTGAACGTATCTGCTTGTCCATTGTATGAAAACTAAGTGCAGGAATCTTAAATACATCTCCTTCATTGGGGAGACCGAAATGAACTATAATTGAACAATTTCCGGATATTTCCACTGCCTGTTCAAATGCAGGATTTGAGCTTGTCGGAACAATGGTTCTGTTTGCAAGCTGTCCACCGGTAAGTTCGGAAATATTTTTCTTAAGATTAGCTGTATAATATTTAGAATTTTTGTCAGTAACATTAAAAATATAATCAGCGCCGAACTTTTTACCCTGTTCCAGTCTCCAGTCATCATTTGTCGCACCAATTAATGCAATCCTGCCGGCACCGACAGATTTGCATAGCTGTGTCATCATCATACCCATTGCACCAGGCCCAAATATTGCAACAAAATCTCCGGGCTCTATTGCCAATTTTCTTATTGCATTTACAACACAGGCAAAAGGTTCAGTAAACGCACCAGATGCAAAACTGACATTTTCTGGCAGTTTAAATAAACCCGTGTATCTTGAAACACAATATTCTGCAAATCCGCCATTAGTTGTTACTCCGGGAACATTTAAGTTTTCGCATAGATGAGTCTGCCCCTTTGCGCATGGAAGGCAGGCATTACAATTCTGAACAGGATTTACAACTACTCTGTCGCCGGGTTTATACAATCCCATTGCCTGTGCAACCCTGCCCACTTCCACAACTTCTCCTGTAAATTCATGGCCCAAAACAATAGGACCTTTGCCTGTAGAAGTTCCTACCGGTGAAAGTCCATAATAATATGAAATATCGGAGCCACAGATACCCACGTTTTTTACTTTAACAAGTACATCAATATCAGTAACTTCGGGTATAGGTATTTCCTCGAGCGTCATTTTCTCAGCCTCATAAAAAACCTGAGCTTTCATTTTACCTTCCAAAGCACCCTCCTTAAAATTTTATTAAATAGTTTTTGTTAAATCCAAATAAAAAATTAATTTATTTCCCTCTATTGACCATATTTTTTAATCAGGCCATCGAGAAATAATTTGCTGTCTGCTGTAGCCTCAAGTGCTTTTGGCCAGAAACAAAGGTCAATCGGCCACCAGTCATCATTGTATCCTGCGTCAAGAATGGCAGGAATGATTTCATCAAAATTGAGCTTTCCGGTCCCAAGAGGTGCATGAGTACTTGTTTCATTATTATGAAGAGTTCCATCGGAGTCTATAAGGTGTATTGCTCCTATTTTTCCGGTCAGCATATGTGCAAACTGAACAACTCCCTTAGGGAGGGTTTCCTTTTCTCCCATCTGCCTTGATGCCATGACCCCGCACATATATGCATGGCAGGAATCAAACATGATGGAAAAATTAGGATTATCAACTTTGTAAACCATTCTTACAACTTCGCTTGGTTTGTTATAAATAAAACCCGGTTCAAACTCCCAGACAAGCTTTACTCCTTCTTTTGCGCATACATCTGCAGATTTATTCCAGACCGAGGCAACTTTCTTAAAACAGGTCTCATAATCCATGCCGCCGGGAATACCGGTTGGAGGATCAACTGCATCCACTCTTAGTTTAGGGATATTCAAATCAACGCAAAGCTCAAGATTGCCCTTAACAGCTTTGATATAGTCTTCCTCACTTGATGTTGCTGGAGAAGGAAAAGGAGCTGCAACTCCTGACAATCCAAGATTGTACTTTTCAAGAAGTTTTTTTAATTTCATTCTTTCTTCTTTAGTGTTTTCAGGCAGATGCGGAGGAAATGCTCCCAGCTCAAAACCATCAAAACCAAGTTCAGAAATCCTTTTTAAAACATCTTCCAGAGGGATCGGATCTTCTGCATAACCACCCCAGATATAAGCCCAGCCGCCAATTGATGTTTTTTTTGTCATTTTTACTCCTTTTAATAATTTTTTATTAATTAAAAAATAAAAATTAATCAATATCAGAACAAAAACTTAAATATTTTGCAAAATATCGGCATGGTCAGGCTTATAGTTTTTTTATTAAACCCTTCCTGCGAAAATTTTCGACTAAAACCTACCAAAAAAGTAAAGCTTTGCAATATTTATAACACAAAAAAATACTTAAACATAAATCAGTAAATAATTATAATTGTCAATTTATTAATTATTTGCCATAGTGCTTTATTTTTGGAGCATCCATATTAATGTCGGGACCAAAAAACTTGATTAACAGTAAATCGGTTTTACCATCGTTTTTAACTGTTATCGGTTTGACAGCCCTGTCATGAGTAATTAAAAGCTCATCACATTCAAAGTTCTGGCCTTCTATTTTATGACCATCAAAAGTTCCTCTGCCTCTCCATACCAGGATATTAAAAACTCCTTTTTCTGTAAAAGTGAAACTCTGACCTGGTTTTACAACCAGCCTTTTCCCTGAGAATTTGGTTGTATTGTAATAAATCCAGTGTTCTTCTCCACCGGTCTGTCTGGATTCTTCTACGAAAACATTTGGAAGGTGGTGATTTTCATAAAAATAGGGGTCTCCGTTTACAGGCCAGTCAAGCTGGTCAAGAATTGCTCTTTCGCCTTTCTTTTCCCTGTCTTCTTTGCAGACATCTTTAAAAAGAAGTTCTTTTGAAATTATTTTGCCGTAATTTAAAGCCTGCAGCATTGAAAAAACGTCAGAATCCTCCTGCAGCTCTATAGTGAGAGCAGTTCCGGGAGCATGAAGAACCCCTGATGGAAGAAAGAAACCTTCGCCAGGGACATTAAGATAGGCTCTTGCATGCTGCAAAATAAGATCGTCTTTCCATTCAACCAGGTAAGGGAGAAGAATATCATATTTTTTTTCGTCAACAATATAAGGATGTACCCCGAAAAAAGTTTCGGGATGCGGACCTGTATCTACATCTTCGGGAAAATAATATGCCTCATCTTTGGAATTAGCACCAACAAGTTTTGCATCCTTCTCCATCTGATGTATATGATAAGGGATTCTCGCTCCGAAATCATAAATTTTTGCCAGTCTTCCAAGACCTGAGTGAGTTTTTGAATACTCGGTTCCCATTATAAGATCGCCTGCTGCAGCTACGGCTTCTCTTAAATTTACTGCTTCTCCGGAATCCATATTTAAGTAGCTTAATCCTTCATCCTCCGGGCTTATTGCGTTGTCCGCTTTTGTTACAGACGCTATCCATCTTTCACAAATAGAGCCTCTCTCACCAACATCATATTCGTTTTCGTCAAGCCCAAGTCTTTTTCCAGGCGGAAGAAAATCCCTGGCAACCCATGCAGGCTTTAGTTTGATAATTCCCCCTCCTTTTTCAAGGGCTTTTTCAACAATTTTTCGAATTTCCATCTTTGTGCCTCCAAATAATTTAATACTTATAATAATCTATTTTATTTTTAGTGAAAAATTATCCAAAATGGCCTGATTTAAATAAATAATTCGTTCCTGGTAAATAACTATCCAAATGCTCTAATTGAAAATATTTTAAGCTTAATTTAAATACATAATTCACCAAAACCGATTTATTCACTAAAAAACTAATTCACTAAAAACTGCTTTGCTTACAAATAACTATTTAACCGAAAAGACCCTTAAGGTAATTTAATCCTTTTTGCGCCAGAACGAAATCGCTTGTTTCAGTCTGCCTCCAGATAGAAGCCGCCTTTGCTATAACTTTATTTTCAGGGCTGAAGGATTCCATAACCACCCATCCGTCGTAATTTATTCTGCGAATTGCATCAGCTATCGGCTTCCAGTGAACCTGGCCTGTTCCTGCGGCTCCTCTGTCATTTTCACTGGCATGAAACAGATATAATAAATCTCCCGCATCAAGAACTGCCATCGCAGAACTCTTTTCCTCTATTGCCATATGAAATGTATCAAGATGTATTTTTAGCATTTTGCTGCCAACATCTTTTACCATCCTGACTGCATCCCTGCATATATTAATAAAATCTGTCTCAAACCTGTTTAATGGCTCTAAAGCTATAAATACTCCATATTTTTCAGCCCACTGGCAGGCTTTGCCCAAATTCTCAACTACGGTATCCCACTGAACTTTTTTTTCATTTTCAGGGACCATACTTGCACGGCCGACAGCAGAATAAGCAGGGCCGCCAAGAATATTGCATTCAAGCTCAACGCAGGCTTCCAGGCAGTCTCGAATGTATGAAAGTCCCCCTTCAATATATTCCTTATTAGGGCCTCTTAAGTCTCTGTTTTCTCCGAAAAGTCCGCAAACGGAAGAGCATACAAGATCATTTTCTTTAAATGTCT
>CAYNMO010000057.1:0-7475 GCA_964398155.1 uncultured Actinomycetota bacterium
TGTCAGGAATTTCAAAGGTAGAAGGCGTTCCGTATTTTGTAAGAGGTATATGGCCAAGATTAATTACAATTTCAGGAAGTATGCAGTCATTAAGCGGGACACCGGCAACTGCAAAAGCTGTTCCGTAAGGCGGATGAGCATGTACAACTGCAGTAACACCCGGTTTATTTTTTAATATGTCAAGGTGCATCTTTATTTCAGATGAAGGCTTTAGCTCTTTCTCCCCCTCTATCATATTGCCATTAATATCAACTTTGATGAGCATATCAGTAGTCATTACTCCCTTGCTGATACCAGTAGGGGTGCATATTGCAAGACCGTCTTCAGTTAATACTGACACATTGCCATCGTTTGCCGCTACCCAGCCATTATTATAAATCTTATGGCATACGTCTACTATTTCTGCTCTTATTTCCCGTTCACTTTTTGTTTTCATTTAAAAACCTTCCAAAAACATATTGATAAAATTTTTATTATTATTTTGAAAAAAGCTTTTATTACTATATTAAAAAACACTATTATGCTTTCTCTGCCTGTTAGCTGCTTACTTAATTTATTTTAGTACACAATTTGTCCAAGAGAAAGTGCTAACTCCAAAATTGTTATGTTTTAGAGATTAAAATATTATAATTTTTACAATAGCTTGCCCGCACAATAAGTCTGCTTGAGGCACCTGCACAGCTATTACTCTTTCAGCAAGGGTTTATGTGTCGTCTCAATTTGCTTTTACCGGAAATTTAGGATAATCAGCACCTGCCAAAAGATGATTTTATCCATCTCCATACTTCAATATCTGGTCCGCTGATAACCCTGAATGCAAGCAATGCTCCTCTGTCTTTTAAAAACCTGGCAGCTGTTCCTGCCCCTTCCTGAACTGAAGAAAGTTCTCCACTGAAAATATAAAAGCTGTTGGCTCCGCAGCCTCTTGCAAGCCTGAAATCAACAAAATCTATCGGCACAGCGTCCACTACCTCATCGGCTGAACTTATAAGGGCTGCCATCTGCATGCTCTCAATAATAGCAATAGACCCGCCTGCATTATTCTGAAGTCTGCCGTTAATTGCACTGATTACCTTACTGCTTATTGCATTTATAACTTCTGAGCTGTATACATGCCTTCCACCAATTTCATCGGCAATTTTTAAAGAACTTTCAACTGCACTTGTTTCACCTTCAACTATGGTCAGGTATTTGCCTGGACAGAGGGTAGTTGACATTATCAGATTTACTTTGGCTGCTTTGAGCATTGCGTCAGTAGTAAAAATACCGGTGGCAATGCTTTTAAATTCTACAACTGCAAGATTGCTTTCCTTTTTTTCAATATTTTTATCTGGATCTGTCAATTAATGTCCCGCCCATTACACCAAATTACGATAAACAATTCAATAAAGCTTAAAATAATATGATGCTGTAAGTTTATAAAATTTAAAAATTTACAAAAGAAATAATTTAACCATCAGTTGCTGGCCAGTCCCATAAAATAACTCAGCCTTTACTGCAATTATTAACTTAAGTTGATCTTAAAATATTTTCTGCTTGTTAATTATTACTAATTGTTTGCCAGAAACTAATTAGTTCCTGGTGAATAACTCGGTTTTAGTGAATTATATCTTTACATTAAGCTTAAAATTTTGCCTGTTAGACCATTTTCGCTAATTGTTTGCCAGAAACTAATTAGTTCTTTTTAATTATTATATGCTTTTCGGTAATTTCACTAACTACTCCGTCGATAGAAGAATATATTTTTGCTCCAAGCTTGTCAGCGGGAATATCTGCAACAAGAGTCCCTTCAAAAACCTTATCGCCAATTTTTACAACCGGTGTACTGGGTGCTCCAACGTGCTGAGATAAAAATAATTTAACTTCATCAACATCTAATTCTTCTGCGCTCAGATCAGCATGGCTGTCATATTCATCAAATTGTATCCTTTTTAGAAGCCTTGGCACCGGAACTTTTCTATAATCCCTGAATTCATTGGAAGAAAGTGTTTCTCTGTGATGTGGATTTTTAATGCCGGCTTTTCCGAGCTCGATTTTTAAATAGTTAAAAATTGCGCGAGCCGATAAATCAACTACGCAGCTGTACAGCTCACACAGACCGCAGTCACAGCACAGGTATGCAAAATCAAAATTGGATATATTATCAGCGTCTATTTCTTTTTTATACATTCTTTTCATTAATTCATCCGGGAAAATATCATGTCCCAGAAGATACCTTGGACATAAATCCGTACACATTCTACAGCTTAAACATATAGCCTGAGCTCTTTTCAATTGCATGTTTATATTGCGTTTTTTTTGAGTTATAACTATATTGCTTTCGGGTAAAACAAGAATTGCTTTCGTTGTTTTTGTCACTGCATGAATATTCCTGTCAACAAGCCTGCCTGTCATCGGTCCGCCATCTATGACTTCATAATCGCTAACTGATGATCCCCCGCATGCTTCAATTAATTTTAGGACGGATGTACCTATGGGAACGTAAAATGTCTTTGGCTCTGCTACCGAACCATTAACCGTTACATACTTCTTGGTTAAAACTTTTCCTTCTGCCGCATTTGCAACATTAATTAAAGTTTCAGTATTTATTACAACAATGCCTACATTTAAAGGTATTCCGCCTTCAGGTACAATCTTTCCGGTCACTTCATTTACAAGCACCTGCTCATCCCCCGCCGGATAGAAGTTCTCCAGCTTAAAAACATCAAATTTGAGACTGTCCTGTTTAAAATCTTCCAGTGTTTTAACAGCCTGCCTGTTTTTGGCTTTTAATGCTATTACAACATTTTTTGCACCTGTTGTCTCTACGGCAACTTTCAGTCCTTCATATATCTTTGCAGTATATTTTTCAATTAGCTGTCTGTCCACATTGATTAAAGGCTCACATTCAACTCCATTTACAATGATTGTCTCTACTTTTGCACTTAACTTTACATGAGTAGGAAATCCGGCTCCTCCGGCTCCCACAACACCTGCATTTTTGATTAATTCAATTAAATCCGAGACCATCAAGTTTCTCCTAAAATAGTATTGCCATCAATTTCTATATCATAATATCAGATTTTTTCAATTCATTAAATCAGCTTTCCAAATTATAATTCTCAATGCCAATTCTTTCAACTTTTGCAATTATTTGCGTATCAGGCTTTGCGTTTGTATATTTTTTTACTTAAAAATAAAAAAGTTTTATCTATCTGATTTCGCCATCTTAAGACTATTTATAAGATATTACAAGCTATATGACAGTACCGGTAATCTTTTAAATTTGCTGGGTACTTTAATATGTTTATTATAAAATTATTTAAAGCAGAAGATTTAAGAATGCACCTGATATGATTTTTAAACCTGAATTACCGGCTTTAATTTGTAAGCTTATGGCTGACAATTGATCAAAGGCTGTTATTGAGGATTTTTACACTGACCCAAGTCAGCAATTCATTTAAAAACTGCTATTTTCTTTCAAAACCTGATGGTTAATTGTAATGATGCTTAATTTTTAATAATGTATATACACATTATTAATATATATAAAATTTGTTTTATATAATTAATATGTATTATATGATGTCAGATTTTTAATTTATATTAGAGATGTGTTGCATTTATAAATAAAATATAATATTATTTACTTGTAGATTTTAGAATATTATTTAAGAAAGCTGTATTCTCAAACAAGTAAACAGATAAACACTAAGAGGTGGGAAATGATTAAAAATACCGAGTCAAAAAAGAAATCGTAAGAAATCGGAATAAATGGTTTAAACAGCATAAGTAATCTGGAAGCAGATATAATGAAAATTGTCTGGGAAAGAAAAAAAGTGACTGTAAGGGAAGTACACGAGTACATGTTAAGGAAAGAGATAGAAAGCAAGCAGGAAGGCTTTATTCCCTATACAACCGTAATGTCGACAATGACAACTCTGGCTGAAAAAAATCTTCTAAAGCAGGACAAGTCTTCTAAAACATATATTTACTCTGCAGCTGTAGACAACAGGGAATTATCAAAGAGTATTATAAAATCAGTAGCTGACAAATTGCTCGAAGAATCCTCAAAGAAGGTCATATCCAGTTTTTTTGAAGATTCAAACAATATCTCAACTGAAAGTATCGAGAAGCTGCTAAAAGAAATAAAGTAGCGGCAAATATCTTTTTAGCTAATTTAAAGCAATTTTTAAAACAACCCGAGAAACCGGGTTGTTTTTTTTATATCGATATATTGTTTTAAAATATATTATTTTATTTTTATATAATATATTGCAATATTTTTTTATATAGTTAATAATTGATTAATTTATAAATATTTTTATTATAATTATTATTATTTACGCTTATAATTAGTAAGTCTTTTCATTAAAGTACGATTATATAGCTTAAAGTATAATAATTTAAAAATTATTATTATAAATTTTAAATTAAAATGGGTTACTTTCTCATATTCCTGCAATATTTTCTACAGATCCTGGGATATACCTGCATTTATCTGGCAGCGGCCTTTGTTGTGTTTTATATTTTTAAAATCAGAGATTCACAAGTAAGAATATTCGTATTTCTTCTGGTACTGATAAAGCCTCTATTTGTTCTGACCAGACTTATAGATTTTAACTCCTTTTATTTTTATAGCCATCATTCATATTTCTTCGTGATAAACAAATTCATTGGAAAACTGATTAATATCAAAAGCAGCCAGAATGTTGACTTCGTCATTATTAACAGCCTTATTTTCGGGTTTTATGCCCTGTCATTTTTTATTATAACTATCTACAGATTTTATCAGACATACTTTTATTTTAATAAATTAAAAAAGGCTGGTGTTCTTGTAAAAGCACAAAATGACTGCATAAATGATAAATTTAACTTCCTTGCCCGCAAGATGGGTCTTAAGCCTCCGGAAATTTATTATGGAACAGATTTCAAAATAAGGTTTTATACTTTTGGATTTTTTAGAAAAAAAATCATTATAAACAAGATGATTCTGGATTACTTGACTGAAGACGAAAAGGAACTTATTTTTCTTCATGAACTTTCACACATAAAAAGAAAAGACAACATTTTAAATACCATTGTGACTTACCTTACTGATATGCATTTTTACAGCCCTTTTGCTTATATGGCTTATCTTGTTATAAAAACTGAACAGGAAAAGGATTGTGATAAAATTGTTATGAAATACACAAATAAATCAGGAAGGGAGATAGCAATAAACATACTGTCTTCAATTCTTAAGATTAAAAAAAATTTATCTTATATACCCGAAAGCTGTCCTGAGCTTGCGGCGTCTTTTCCTATAAGCAAACCAATGAGCGAGGACTCTATTCGTGAAAGAATAAAAGATCTTCTGGATACAAACCCAAAAAAAATAAATGCAGGTATTTTTACAAAAACAATAATTTATGCTTTCTTTCTGATACTGCTGTTTTTGTAACAAAGAAAATAAATCATTAATGCCGGATATTTCCCAAATTTAATCTTTTTTGCTGATGCTTAATCTTAAAACCATAGAAAAGTTCCTGGGAAACAGCAAAATTGCAACCGGCTGTCAGAATTATTCATTCTCAAAGCCTTAAATTTTTGTTTTAGATGCTGTTTCCCATATAACTTTTTAGTAATAAATATTTTTGGAGCTTTATTTTAGTTCTGCAAAGTTTTTTGCAGATTTTAAAGTATTTTTTAAAAGCATCGCTATTGTCATCGGACCTACACCACCAGGAACTGGTGTAATAGCACTTGCCTTCTTTTCAATTTCTACAAAATCAACGTCACCTATCAGTGTGGCTCCCTTGGTGTCAAAATCTGATTTCCTCCACTCCAAAAGTTTTGGGTTGGCTTTATCAGCAGTAATTCTGTTGATTCCCACATCAATTACTACAACCCCTTCCCTGACCATATCTTCTTTTATAAGATATGGTTTCCCCACAGCAACAATAAGAATATCGGCATTTAATGTATGCTGCTTTAAATTTTTTGTCTCAATATGGCAGACAGTTACAGTAGCCCACTCATTTAACAGCAGAAGCGCGCAGGGTTTCCCAACAATTTCACTATGGCCTACAACTGTTGCATTTCTGCCTTTCATGACAATCTGTTCTCTTTTTAACATCTCTATGATGCCAGAAGGAGTTGCAGGAACAAAACATTCTTCCTGAGCAACAAGCCTGCCAATATTAACAGGGTGAAAACCATCCACATCTTTTAAAGGTGATATGGCTTCTAAAACTTTTGACTTGTTTATCTGGGAAGGAAGCGGCAGCTGGACAAGTATTCCGTGTATATCTTTCCTGTTATTATATATCTCAATTTGCCTTAATACCTCTGCTTCCGTCACATTTTCAGGCATTTTTACTGAATCTGATAAAAAACCGACTTCCTCGCAGCCTTTTTGTTTGCTTGCGACATATACTTTTGAAGCAGGATTTTCTCCAATAAGTATAACTCCAAGACCTGGTCGGATTCCTTTAAGCCTTTCAAGCTCCTTTACTTCTTCCTTTATTTCATTCTTTATATCACTTGAAATTCTGGTTCCATTAATTAAATTTGCCATTTTTAAATCTCCGATTTTCAGTATTTGATTAAAACAAGCCCACAATATTTCCATTATCATCAAGATCGACTTTTGTTCCTGCAGGAACTTTTGAAAGTCCGGGCATTGTCCTCATTTCGCCAAGGAGAGGATATAAAAACCCTGCTCCTATTGAGGCTTTTACATCTCTTACCGGAATTCTAAATCCCCTTGGTCTGCCTTTTAAATTAGGATCGTGGCTAAGTGAAAGGTGTGTCTTTGCCATACATATTGGGAGTTTGTCAAATCCCTGTTTTGTGTAAAGAGCTATTTTTTCTTCTGCTTTTGGCAGGTAATCGACACCATCCGCTCCATATATTTTTGTTGCAATTATCTCAATCTTTTCTTTGATTGATATTTCAAGCGGATAGAGGAATTTGAAATCACTGGGTTTTTCACAAGCTCTGACAACAGCATTTGCAAGATCTTCCCCGCCGGCACTGCCCTTTGCCCAAACCTCACTTACGACACAGTCATCGGCCCCTGCTGCAAGCGCCATCTCTTTTATTACAGCAATTTCTTCTTCATAGTCTGTAGTGAACGCATTAATGGAGACGACTGCAGGAATGCCAAAATATCTCATATTTTCAATCATCTTGTTTAAGTTTTCACAGCCTTTTTTGACTGCTTCAACATTTTTTGCTTCCATTTTTGCTTTGTCAACGCCTTTGCCTGGAATAAATTCGAAACCTCCTCCATGCATTTTAAGAGCTCTTACAGTCGCTACAATAACGACGGCAGAAGGTTTAAGACCGCTGTATCGGCATTTTATATCCATAAATTTTTCAGCACCGAGGTCTGCACCAAATCCACTTTCAGTGACAACATAATCTCCGAGCTTGCAGGCCATAAGATCTGCAAGAATTGAGTTATTTCCATGAGCAATGTTGGCAAATGGACCGGCGTGAACAAAACATGG